>JBKJVY010000137.1:0-2682 GCA_046717185.1 Thermoanaerobaculia bacterium | reverse complement strand
ACCGCCGACTACTACGCCCTCACCGTCATGAACACGATCCTCGGCGGCTCGTTCACGTCGCGGCTGATGCAGAACCTCCGCGAGCAGCACGGCTACGCGTACGGCGCGCGGTCCTCGTTCGACTATCGCCTTTCGACCGGGCCTTTCGTGGCGTCGGCGGCGGTGCAGACCGACAAGACCGGTCCGTCCTTGACGGAGTTCTTCAAGGAGCTCGACGCGATCGGCAAGACGGTGACGGAAGCGGAGGCGGCGAAAGCGAGGAATTACGTCGCGCTCTCGTTCCCGTCGGAGGTCGAGACGACCGGAGACCTCGCCCGGAAGCTCCAGGAGCAGTTCGTCTACGGGCTCCCGGACGGGTGGCTCGACTCCGTCGTCTCGCGGGTCCAGGCCGTGACGCTCGCCGACGTGCGCCGCGTCGCGTCCGAGTACATCGAGCCGGGCAAGGTCGCGGTCGTCGTCGTGGGAGACCGCAAGAAGATCGAGGCCGAGGTGAAGGCCCTGAACCTGGGGACGGTGAAGTTCCTGTCGATCGAGGAGCTATTCGGTACAGCTCGCTAGAAGGGACGGTCTGCTCCTAGTCCAGTGGCAGAATAGGTCTCATGGAGAACCGCTACACCGCCGTATTCGAACAGGTGGAAGGCTGGTGGATCGGTTGCATTGAAGAGGTGCCCGGTTGCAACGTCCAGGAGCGCACGCTCGAAGAGGCTCGCGAAAGCCTGAAGGAAGTCATCCAACTCATCGTTCAGGCCAATCGGGATCTGGCCAGACGCGAATCGGAGGGTCATCACGTCGTTCGGGAGCCTGTGGCTGTCCCGAGTGAATGAAGCGGGCCACGCTCGTGCGCCATCTGAGCGAACACGGCTGCCAGCTCCTTCGGGAGGGAGGCCGCCATTCGATCTACTGGAACCCGGTTAACCGTAGGACTAGTGCGGTGCCCAGGCATACCGAGATCGTGACGCCGGTCGCGAATCGGATCTGCAAAGACCTCGGGATTCAGCGCCCGGGCGAGTAACGTCGGCGAAAAGGAAAGGCGACCCACTGCGTCTCTGGAAGAAGATCGTCCTCGGGGTCCTGGCAGTGGCGGCGGTTGCGGTGGCGGGCGCGGTCTTCCGGATCGGGCCGCGAAACGTGGTCGGGATGCTCCGCTACGACCAGCGCGAGGAGGGGACGCTTAAGGTCGGGAACGCGGCCCCCGATGTCTCCCTCGTCGCGCTTGACGGGCGCACGCGCGTACCGCTCGCCGCCTCAGTGGGGGACAAGCCGCTCGTCCTCGTCTTCGGCAGCTACACCTGACCTCCCTTCCGGCGTTCGGTCGAGCGCGTTCAGAAGATGCACCGACAGTACGGCGACCGAGCGCGGTTCCTGACCGTTTACATCAAGGAAGCCCACCCCGAGGACGAGTGGCAGATGGACTCGAACGAGAAGGAGAACGTCTGCTACCCGCAGCCGAGAACGCTCGCGCAGCGGGTCGGGATCGCGAACGACTTCGTGAAGCGGTTCGGGTACGAGGTGCCGGTCGCCGTGGACGACATGGACAACCGCGCGAACTCGCTCTACGCCGGCTGGCCGGAGCGCTTCTACATCGTGGACGAGAAGGGAACGGTTGTGTTCAAAGGAAAGCCGGGTCCGTTCGGGTTCCATCCCGAGGAAGTGGAAGCGTGGCTGGCTAAGAGATTCCCCTCCGGCTGATAGCTGACAGTCGATAGCTGATGACTTTCGGCCGCGGCGTTCGCTTCGCGAACGGCAGCCGAGAGAGTTAAAGGGGGAAAGGGTCCGGGCCGGACTCTTGCACCGCCGGTCAGGAACCATGCGCGACGAAGTGACGGTCATCGTGAATGCGTCGTCGGGGAGCGCGGAGGGAGAGGACACGGCCGACCGGGTGCGGGAAGCGTTCCGGACGGCCGGAGCGCAGGCGCAGGTTCACGCGGCGCAGAGCGGCGACGAGCTCGGCAAGCTCGCGAAGCGCGCCGCGTCCGACGGTTGCGCAACCGTCGTCGCGGGCGGCGGGGACGGCACGGTGAGCTCGGTCGCGGCCGCTCTCGCGGGCACCGAGAAGGAGCTCGGCGTCCTGCCGCTCGGCACCTTGAACCACTTCGCCAAGGACCTCGGCATTTCGCAGGACCTCGGCGAGGCGGCGCGGACCATAGTCGAAGGCGAGTCCGCGCTCGTGGACGTCGGAGAGGTCAACGGACGGGTGTTCCTCAACAACTCGAGCATCGGCCTCTATCCCCGCATCGTGAAGCATCGAGAAGACCAGCAGGAACGGCTCGGGTGGGGCAAGTGGCCGGCGCTCGCCTGGGCGACGCTCCACGCGCTCCATCGGCACCGGCCGGTCGATGTGATCCTGTCGGTCGACGGCCGCGAGATCCGCCGCCGCACGGCGTTCGTTTTCATCGGCAACAACGTCTACAACATGGAGGGCTTCGACATCGGCACCCGCGCGCGGCTCGACGGCGGCGAGCTGTCCGTGTACCTCTCGCGCTCCGCGCGTCCCTTCGATCTCCTCTTGCTCGCTCTCCGCGCGCTCTTCGGGCGGCTGAAGGGCGCGGCGGGGTTCGAATCGCTCCGGACGACCGAGCTCACGATCGAGACCCGGGCGCCGCAGATCCGCGTGGCGACGGACGGCGAGATCTCGATGGTGGAGACGCCCCTGCGATACAAGGTCCGCCCGCGGTCGCTCCG
>JBKJVY010000136.1:0-2580 GCA_046717185.1 Thermoanaerobaculia bacterium | reverse complement strand
ACGAACCGCCCCGACGTTCTCGACCCGGCTCTCCTTCGCCCCGGACGCTTCGACCGCCGCGTCGTCGTCGATCGACCCGACCTCCGCGGGCGCGAGCAGATCCTCAAAGTCCACACGCGGGCCTCTCCCCTCTCTGAGAACGTGGACCTCATGGTGATCGCGCGCGGCACTCCCGGCTTCTCCGGCGCGGACCTCGCGAACCTCGTCAACGAGGCGGCGCTGAACGCGGCGCGATTCAACAAGAAAAAGGTCGAGATGATCGACTTCGAGTACGCAAAGGACAAGGTCATGATGGGTCCGGAGCGCAAGTCAATGATCATGACGGAGGAAGAGAAGCGAAACACGGCTTACCACGAGGGGGGACACGCGCTCGTCGCGGCGATGCTCCCGGACGCGGACCCCATTCACAAAGTGACGATCATTCCGCGCGGGCGCGCGCTCGGCGTGACGATGCAACTTCCCATCGAGGACAAGTACTCGCACACGAAGGAGTACCTCGAGGCGACGATCACCGTCATGATGGGCGGCCGCATCGCCGAGGAGAAGTTCCTCGGCCACATGACGACCGGCGCCGGAAACGACATCGAAAAGGCGACGGACCTCGCACGCAAGATGGTCTGCGAGTGGGGCATGAGTGAGCTCGGACCTCTGACGTTCGGGAAGCCGGAAGGCGAGATCTTCCTCGGCCGGGACTTCGGGCGCACGCAGGACTACTCCGAGTCCACCGCCAACCAGATCGACGCGGAGGTCAAGAAGATCGTCACGGAGGCGTACCAGCGCGCCCGGACGATCGTCACCGAGAACACAAAAGTGATGCACCGGCTCGCGCGGACGCTCCTCGAGAAGGAAGTCCTCGACGGCGAAGAGGTCCTCCAGATCATCGCCGAGGAGAACGGCACGGACATCTCGAAGCTGCGCAAGTCCGGCCCGCCGCGGCCGCCCATCGTCCCGCCCCCGGGCACGCCCGAGGTGACGGGCGACGTCAGGCCGCTCGTGCCCGAACCCGCCTGACCATCGCGGAAGTCTTCCTTCGCGAATTCGACTCCGAAATGGAGACGACGCGCCGCGTCCTCGAGCGCGTTCCGTCCGACCGGCTCGAGTGGACGCCGCACCCGAAGTCCATGTCGCTCAAGAGTCTTGCGGCGCACGTCGCCGGCCTCGCGCTCTGGGGCGTCCGGATCGAGGCGGCGGAGTGGGTCCCCGGAAGCGAGGCGCCGGCGCCCGCGGGCTCGGTCGGGGAGCTCCTCGCCTGGTTCGATGAGAGTGTCGCCGCGAGCCGCGCCGCCATCGCGCGCAAGTCCGACGAGGACCTCCGCGAACGCTTTACCGTCACGCGGGGAGGAACGACGTACTTTCAGATGTCCAAGGCGAGCATCCTGCGGCGCGTGTTTCTGAACCACATGATCCACCACCGCGGGCAGCTGTCGGTCTATCTGCGGTTGAACGACGTGCCCTTGCCGTCGATTTACGGACCGTCCGCGGACGAGAAGCAAGGGTTCTGAGCCCGAACCGGCAACCTCAGCCTTCGTTCTAAACTGCGGGCGTGCCGGTGCCCGCCGATATGGTCTTCGCCGCGGCGAATGCCGAAACGCTCCGCGAGATCGGATCCTGGGACGGCTTCCGTCCCGCGACCTTCGCGGCGTCCGAGTTCCCCGTGGACGTCGTGCGCTTCGAGCGCTCGCCTTCCCCGCCCGTCGTCTTCTCCCGGGCCCGGCGCGCCGAGACTCTGAAGGCGCTGCCAGCGGGTCTCCGGGAGCGCGCGGTCTCGGCATTCGCGCGGTTCGAACGGCCGCCGACTTTCCTCGGGCTCCCGGGGGGGCGCCGGCTGGACCTTTCAACGGCTCCGATCGTGATGGGGGTGGTGAACGTGACCCCGGACTCCTTCTCCGACGCCGGGCTCTACTTCGATCCTCACCGGGCCGCTCTCCGCGCGCTCGAAATGTTCGAACGGGGCGCCGCGGTCGTCGACGTGGGGGGCGAATCCACGCGACCGTCCACCTACGGCGACGCCGCAACGGTCTCGGCCGCGGAAGAGATCCGGCGGGTCGTGCCGGTCATCGAGGCGATCCGCCGGGAAACCGGGCGGCCGATCTCGGTCGACACGCGGAAGGAGGAGGTGGCGCGCGCGGCGCTCGCGGCCGGTGCGGACCTCGTCAACGACGTCTCGGCGCTGCGTCACGACGAGCGGATGGCCTCGGCCCTCGCCGAGGCCGGCGCCGCGCTCCTCCTCATGCACATGAAGGGGGACGATCCGCGCACCATGCAGGCCGACACTTCCTACGGCCACCCGGTCGCCGACGTCGCGTCGGAGCTCGCCGCGGCGGCGTCGAAGGCCCTGGACGCGGGCATCCCGGCCGACCGGATCGCGGTCGATCCCGGGCTCGGCTTCGGCAAGAGCGAGGAGAACAACCTCGTCCTCCTCCGGCACGTCGGAGCGTTGCGGTCTCTCGGGTTCCCCGTCGCGGTCGGCGCGTCGCGGAAAGGCTTCGTGAGGCGTTTCTCGGGAGTCGGAGACGCCGCCTCTCCCGCCGACCGTCTGCCCGGATCGCTCGCAGCCGTCGCCGCCGCGCGCGCGGGGGG
>JBKJVY010000135.1:0-3136 GCA_046717185.1 Thermoanaerobaculia bacterium | reverse complement strand
GTTTTCGGGCCCGTGTGCTGGGGGCTCACCGCGGTGGAGCGCTCGCGGGGGAGCGCGACTCTCACCCTGCCCACCCACCCCTCATTCCCCACGATGAACCTCTCTCACGCCACGGCGGTCGTTCTCGCCGTCCACCGCGCGTTCGGCGACTCCGCGGACGTCGTTGCCGGAGACAGGAACCTGGCCACCTCGCGAGACGTCGAAGGCGCGATCGAACACTGGGACCGGGCGCTCGACGCAATCGGTTTCTACGATACCGGTCACCGGGAGCGCTCGCTCCGCGACTGGCGGCGCATCGCCGCGGGGCGCCCGATGGCCGCGCGCGAAGTGGCGATGCTGCGAGGCGTCGCGAACCGGATCCTGGTCTCGTTGAAGCGAAAGAGCTGACCCCATCTAGAAGACGCAGCTGAATCCCAGGTACCCCGTGAAGTGGGGAGCGCTGCGGCCGGTTGCGGAGCCGATCAGACCCGAGAAAAGGAGATTCTCGTGGATCTTCAGCTGCGCGCCTCCACTGAAGAAGACCGTCGCGGAAGCTCCGTTCGACGGCACCGCGGCATAGGCCTCCCCGATGAGTGCCCAACGTTCCTTCAGGTCGTGGCGAACGGCCTGACTGAAGAACCACGAGTCGTCCCCCGAGACGCCGCGAGGCGCATCGATCGCCGCATAACCGACGTTCCAGTCCAGACACGTCTCGCTCCAGCAGCGCGTCGCGATCAGCACCGCGCTGGCGTCGCTGTTTCCGGAACCGAGGCCGCGACGCTGCGAAGCCGTCGGCAGCTTCAGGTCCAGCCGTGCGCTGAGCTTCAACTCGTCGTCCGATCTCTGCCAGAGCCGCCACTTGGTCGAGAGCGTCAGGTCCGTGACGCCATCGCGGTCGTCCTCGTCCGGGGCGGCGGGGTCTCGCGCCAGATAGCCGAACGTCGCGCCCAGCTCGCCGCGCGAGCTCAGTCCGATCACGGGATTGAGGGGAACTGCGTGGAAGCGCGTGTTAGCGCGACTGAACAGCCAGCCCGCATTGAGCTGCAGGCGGCCGCGCACGACGGTATCGGCATCGTCCGTGGTCAACGGGCTGACGGCGCGTGCCCAATCGGCGGGTGTCGGAACGGCAAGCCACAGGACCGCGAGAAAGCGACGAAACGGCCGGCCGCGCACGCTTACGAGGTGGCGGCCGGAGCAGCCCGATTTCAGATCAGCTCCGCCTCGCTGAAGAAGAACGCGATCTCTCTCGCCGCGTTCTCCGCGGAGTCGCTGCCGTGGATCGCGTTCCTTTCGATGTCGGTGCCGTGGAGGCTGCGGATCGTGCCGGCGTCGGCCTTCTTCGAGTCGGTCGCCCCCATCGTCTTGCGCAGGTGCGGGACCGCGTCGTCGCGTTCGAGCGCGACGGGAACGATCGGACCTTCCGTCATGAAGCGGACGAGCCCGTCGAAGAAGGGGCGCTCGCGGTGCACCGCGTAAAACGCCCGAGCCTGATCGTCGGAGAGACGCAGGCGCTTGATGCCGCGCAGGCGAAATCCTTCCTCCTCGAGCCGGGCGACGATCGCGCCGGCGCGTCCCGCGGCGACAGAGTCGGGTTTGAGAATAGCGAGAGTGCGTTCAATCATGTCTTCTCAGAACTCCTTCACGACGATGGGCAGTCGGTCTTCCGTCACGACCCCGGCGCGCGAAAGCGCGTCGAGCAGATCCCTCGGGTGCTGGGAGCCGACGAGCAGTGTCGTTCCGTCGGGGCGCGTCAGAAGGACGCCGCGGTTGCCGCGGGCGTTCAGGGCCCGGCGACGGGAAGATCCCCGGATGCCCCAGCCGCCGTACTCCCGGATCGGCGCGTACTCGACCGCCTCGGCGCGAGCGACCTCCGACAGCGGGATTTTCGTCCGATAGAGGAGGCCGTAGCGGATTGAGATGGCGTCGGAGGTCACCGTGGTGGTGAGTCGCATGAGCAGGAGCGCCCCGACGAGAACGACAACGCCGAGCATCAGGACGATCACCCACGGCGAAAAGCTCTGCGTCTCGTGGTACAGCGGTGCGCCGCTCATCTCCCGAGGACCTCCTTCATCCGCGCGCCGAGGTCCGCCGGGGAGCGGACGACGTGGATGTCCGCGGCCTCGAGCGCGCGGATCTTTTCCGCCGCCGTGCCGCGTCCCCCCGCGATGATGGCGCCCGCATGCCCCATCCTTCGTCCGGGCGGGGCGGTCTGCCCGGCGATGAACGCCACGACCGGCTTCCGGAAATGGCCCGCGACGAAGCAGGCCGCCTCCTCCTCCGCCATGCCGCCGATCTCGCCGATCAGCACCACGGCCTCCGTGCCCGCGTCCTCGGAGAAGGCGCGGAGACAGTCGACGAAGTTCGTCCCGTTTACGGGATCACCGCCGATGCCGATGACCGTGGACTGCCCGAGCCCGAGCCGGGTCAGCTGGTCCACGGCTTCGTAGGTAAGCGTGCCGGAGCGCGAGACGACCCCGATCGTGCCCGGACGGTGGATTCGCCCCGGCATGATCCCGATCTTGCACTCGCCGGGAGTGATGATCCCGGGGCAGTTCGGGCCGATCAGCCTCACGGCCTCGCCGGAGCCGTTCTTATCGGCGAGGAGCTCCTTCACGCGAAGCATGTCGTTTGTCGGGATCCCTTCGGTGATGCAGACGACGATCCGGACCCCCGCGTCCGCCGCCTCGGCGATCGCGTCCGCCGCGAACGGCGGCGGGACGAAGATCATCGAGGCATTCGCGCCGGTCTCTTCCACCGCGCGGGCGACGGTATCGAAGACGGGAATCCCTTCGTGCGTCGTTCCCCCTTTGCCCGGCGTCACGCCGCCGACCACCGCCGTGCCGTACTCGCAACACGCGAGCGCGTGGAAGCTCCCCTCGCGGCCGGTGAGCCCCTGAACGAGAAGGCGCGTGTCGCGCCCCACCCAGACGCTCATGGCCGCTCCATGACGATCGGGACCCCGGTCAGGTCCGAAAGCGTTTCCGCGAGCCAGCTCAGGAGGTCGCGCCAGGAGGGCACGAGAAGGATGGTCGCCGCTCCCACGACGAGAGCCGCGGCGCCGGTGCGCCAGGCTCGTCTCGCTTCCACCGCCGGCTCGTGTCCCATCGCGGCGCGGCCGGCGCGGGCGAGGAAGAGCGGCAGCACGAAGAAGAACGTG
>JBKJVY010000134.1:0-7753 GCA_046717185.1 Thermoanaerobaculia bacterium | reverse complement strand
CTCTTCGCGCCCCGTCGACATCGAAGAGCTGAAGGAGTACATGGGCAAGGTGCTCGGGCTCTTCGAGCAGTACGCGAAGCTCTCGCACCACCTCGCGTTCGAAGGGCTGGCAGCGTCGCTCAAGAGCGACGACCCCGACCGCTTCACCGACACTCTCGCGGCGCACCTCGCGGTCTCGACCCCGGAGAAACAGACGCTGCTCGAGGCGACCTCGCCCCACGAGAGGCTGCAGAAACTGCAGGACCTCCTCGAAGTCGAGATCGAGAAGGTCAACATCGCCCGGCGGATCAACAACAAAGTCAAGAAGCAGATGGAGAAGGCCCAGAAGGAGTACTACCTCAACGAGAAGATCAAGGCCATCCATCAGGAGCTCGGACGGAAGGACGACCGGACCGACGAGGTTGACGACCTGAAGAAGAAGATCGCGACGTCCGGCATGCCGAAAGAGGTCCGCGAGAAGGCGGACCAGGAGCTGCGTCGCCTGGAAGCGATGCCCCCCGTTTCCGCGGAGGCGACCGTTTCACGTAACTACATCGAGTGGCTCGTCGGGGTGCCCTGGCGGAAGACGTCGCGCGAGTCAAAAGATCTGACGCGCGCCGAGAAGATCCTGAACGAGGACCACTACGGGCTGGAGAAGGTCAAGGAGCGGATCCTCGAGTTCCTCGCCGTCCGGCAGCTCGTACAGAAAACGAAGGGCTCGATCATCTGCTTCGTCGGGCCGCCGGGCGTAGGCAAGACCTCGCTCGCGAAGTCGATCGCGCGATCCCTGAACCGCAAGTTCGTGCGCCTTTCTCTCGGCGGCGTGCGCGATGAAGCGGAGATCCGCGGCCATCGCCGGACCTACATCGGCGCATTCCCCGGCCAGATCATCCAGATGATGAAGAAAGCGGGCACGGTCAACCCGGTCTTCCTCCTCGACGAGGTGGACAAGACCTCATCGGACTTCCGGGGCGACCCGGCGTCGGCGCTTCTCGAGGTGCTCGACCCGGAGCAGAACCACACGTTCGTGGACCACTATCTCGACGTCGAGTACGACCTCTCGAAAGTGATGTTCATCGCCACCGCCAACGTCGCGGATCCGATCCCGCCCGCGCTCAAGGACCGGATGGAGCTCATTCCGCTGTCCGGCTACACGCCGAACGAGAAGCTCGCGATCGCCCGGAAGTACCTCGTGTCGAAGCAGCGCGAAGCGAACGGTCTCAAGGAGACCCAGATCGAGGTCACCGACGACGCGCTCCTCTCCCTCATCACGAACTACACGCGGGAGGCGGGCGTCCGGAACCTCGAGCGCGAGATCGCGAACGTCTGCCGGAAGGTCGCGCGCAAGATCGTCCAGAAGAAAGTCGAGACGCCCCTCGAGGTCTCGGCCGAAAACCTCCGCGACTTCCTGGGGAAGTTCAAGTTCCGCAACCGGCGCAAAGGGGAGGTCTCCGAGGTCGGGATCGCGACGGGGCTCGCGTGGACCGAGGCGGGCGGCGAGATCCTGACGACCGAGACGAGCCTTCTGCGCGGGAAGGGCAACCTGCTCCTGACGGGGTCGCTCGGCGACGTAATGCAGGAGTCCGCGCGCGCCGCGGTCTCCTACGTTCGAAGCCGCGCCGAGATGTTCGACGCCGACCCGAACTTCCACGAGAAGTACGACATCCACATCCACGTTCCGGAGGGGGCCATTCCGAAGGACGGCCCTTCGGCGGGCATCACGATGGCCGCCTCGCTCTTTTCGGCGGTCACGAAGATTCCGGTCCTGAAAGACGTCGCGATGACGGGCGAGATCACGCTCCGCGGCAAGGTGCTGCCCGTCGGGGGGATCAAGGACAAGGTGCTTGCCGCCTACCGCGCCGGGATCCTGACGATCATCCTCTCGACGGAGAACGAGAAGGACCTCGACGACCTGCCGGAAGAAGTGCGCTCGAAGATGGAGTTCCACCTCGTCACGAACATGGACGAAGTGATCAAGATCGCCCTGGAGGCTGTCCCGCCCGCCGCCGCCCCGCTCGAGAACGAGACGAGGCCCGCAGAGGGGGGAGCTCTCGCGCACTAGAGAGGGTCGGCTGGTCCGCATCGATTGAGAATTGCGCGTCGGTGTCCGCCGCGCGCCACATCCCAGATCCGAGGAGATGCCCATGGCAAGAAAGAGATCCAGCAACGGTTCCGACGTGGAGACGCTCGAGCCTCCGACCGAAGGTCTGCCGGACACGACCGGCGAGGAGCTGGCCATCGAGCCGGGAGACACGCTCGACATCCGGGCGCTTCACGAGATCAGGATCCCGCAGCTCCTGAAGATCGCGAAAGACCTGGAGGTCGAGAACGCGACCGGGATGCGCAAGCAGGACCTGATCTTCAAGATCCTGCAGGCGCAGACGGAGAAAAAGGGCCTCATCTTCTCCGAAGGGGTGCTCGAGTGCCTGCCGGACGGCTTCGGATTCCTCCGCGCGCCCGAGTACAACTACCTGCCGGGCCCCGACGACATCTACGTCTCTCCGTCGCAGATCCGCAAGTTCGACCTGCGCACCGGCGACACCGTGTCCGGACAGATCCGGCCTCCGAAGGAGGGGGAGCGGTACTTCGCGCTGATCAAGGTCGAGGCGGTCAACTTCGAGCACCCGGACGTCGCCCGCGAGAAGATCTTTTTCGACAACCTGACACCGCTCTATCCGGAAGACCGCATCCGGCTCGAGGTCCCGGGCAACATGTCCGCCCGGGTGCTCGACCTCGTCGCGCCGGTCGGCAAGGGACAGCGAGGACTCATCGTCGCGGCGCCCCGCACCGGCAAGACGATGATCCTTCAGGCGATCGCCAACGCCGTCTCGACGAACCACCCCGAGGTCACGCTGATCGTTCTTTTGATCGACGAACGCCCCGAAGAGGTCACCGACATGCAGCGCTCGGTGAAGGGAGAAGTCATATAGTCGCCCTTAGACGAACCGGCCGCCCGGCACGTGCAGGTCGCCGAGATGGTCATCGAGAAGGCCAAGAGGCTTGTCGAGCACAAGCGCGACGTCGTCATCCTGCTCGACTCGATCACCCGTCTCGCGCGCGCCTACAACGCGATCGTCCCGCCTTCCGGCAAGGTGCTGTCGGGCGGCGTGGACTCGAACGCGCTGCAGCGCCCGAAGCGGTTTTTCGGCGCGGCGCGCAACGTGGAGGAGGGCGGGTCTCTCACGATCATCGCCACAGCGCTCATCGACACCGGCTCGCGCATGGACGACGTGATCTTCGAGGAGTTCAAGGGAACGGGCAACATGGAAACGCACCTCGATCGCAAGCTCGTGGACAAGCGCGTCTTCCCCGCGATCGACATCAACAAGTCGGGCACGCGGAAGGAAGAGCTCCTAATGGACAAGGCGGAGTTGAACCGCGTGTGGGTGCTGCGCAAGGTGCTGAATCCGCTGTCCACGGTTGAGGCGATGGAGCTGCTGACTGATAAGCTCGATAAGACCAAGACGAACACGGAGTTCCTGAGCCTGATGTCGCAGGGCTGACGCCCTGCGGCCGCTCCGCTTCTCCGTCGTCGACTTCCTGAACGCGCGGCCTCTCACCTGGGGGCTTCTCGAGAATCCGCCCCCCGGTGTCGAGGTGTCCCGCGACGCGCCGTCCGCTTGCGCCGTCAAGCTCGCTTCGGGCGAGGCGGACGTCGGGCTGATCCCGTCGATCGAATACCAGCGCATCCCCGACCTCAAAGTCGTCGCCGGCCTCGGCATCGCCGCGGCCTCCGAGGTGCGTTCGGTCCTTCTCGTCTCGAGCGTTTCCCGGGAGAAGATTCGTTCGGTCGGTCTCGATCCGGCCTCGCGCACCTCCGCGGTCCTGACGCGCCTCCTCTTGAAACGGCGCTATGGAATCGAACCCGTTTACGGCGCGCCGGGAGGCGAGACCGACGCTTCGCTCGTCATCGGAGACCCCGCGTTGAAGACCCGGCTGAACGGCCATGTCGTCCTCGACCTCGCGGCCGAGTGGCGAGCCTTCTCCGGCCACTCCTTCGTGTTCGCGTTCTGGGCCCTGCGCCCGGGCGTTCCGGAAGAGGAAGCCGCGCGCATCGTCCGGGCCTCCTACGAGGCGGGCCGGAGCGACTTCTCCGCGCTCGTCGCGGCGGAGGCGGTCCGGTCCGGGCTGTCGGAGGCCGTCGTCGAGGACTACCTGCGCCACTCGCTGCACTACGAGCTCGACTCCAATGATCTCGCGGGCCTCGACCTGTTTTACCGGCTCGCGGCGGAGGAGGGACTCATCGACCGCCCGAGACCTCTCGACTTCGCGCGGACGTCTTGACCGGGCCGGCGACCCGTCCGCAAACCCGTTCGGGCGCCTGCCCGCCTTAGAATGAACGCGATGACCGCGACGGCCGACATCCTGGAACGGACGCTTTCCGGCGAGCGCCTTTCTTCCGAAGACGCGGTGCGCCTCCTCGACGAGGGCCGCCTGCTCGAGCTCGGCACGGCTGCCAACGAGGTCCGGAACCGCAAGAACGATCCGGCGGTCGCGACCTATATCGTGGACCGCAACATCAACTACACGAACGTGTGCGTCTATCGCTGCAAGTTCTGCGCGTTCTACCGGCCGGATGCGAGCCACCCGGAGGCTTACGTCCTCTCGTTCGACGAGATCGGCCGGAAGATCCAGGAGACGATCGAGCTCGGCGGCACCGGCATCCTCCTCCAGGGGGGGGTGCACGCCGACCTGCCGTTCTCGTTCTACGAGGACATGTTCCGGTTCATCCGGAAGAGCTTTCCGACGATCCACCTCCACGCGCTCTCCGCGCCGGAGATTTACTTCCTGAAGAAGATGACGAAGTGGCCGATGCGGGACGTCATCGCGCGGCTCGCCGACGCCGGCCTCCAGTCGATCCCGGGGGGAGGGGCGGAGATCCTCGAGGACTCGGTGCGGCGCCGCGTCTGGTCGCTCACCAAGGTCCCGACCGCGAAGTGGGTTGAAGTGCACGAGAGCGCGCACTCGCTCGGCATGCGGACGACGGCGACGATGATGTTCGGGATCGACGAGACCTACGAGGAGCGGGTCGAGCACTTCCGCGTCGTGCGGAACCTCCAGGACCGGACCGGCGGCTTCACGGCCTGGATTCCGTGGACGTTCGTCGAAGAGAACACGGCGCTCGACGGGAAGGTCTCGACCGCCGGCGGATTCGAGTACCTGAAAACGCTCGCCGTCAGCCGGCTGTACCTCGACAACTTCCGGCACGTGCAGGGCTCGTGGGTCACGCAGGGGCCGAAGATCGGGCAGACGTCGCTCGCCTTCGGCGCCGACGACCTCGGCTCGATCATGATCGAAGAAAACGTCGTCTACGCGGCGGGCGCGAGGAACCGCATGACCCAGCCGGAGATGCGGCGGCTCATCTCCGACGCCGGCTACGCTCCGGCGCAGCGCCGCACCCTCTACGACGCGTGCGGGGAAGCGTGCTGCGCCGCGCCGATCCCGGAGCCGAAAGAGCGCGCGGGCGCTCTGCCGGTCGTCGCCGGCGCGCTCGACTCCGCCGTCGCCTCGGCATAGCCGGGAGCCGACCGGAGCCCGGGTCCGGACGCGCGGACGGGCACGCCGCGCCGCTCCCAGCAGGAGCCGGCCAAGAACCCGAGCAGAAAGAGCAGGATCCCTCCAACGGCGCGCAGCATCACCCGCGTGCGCCGGTGCTTCCAGGGCGGCTCCGCGCGAAACTGAACCCGTTCGGCGGCCCCGTGACGCTGCTCGGCCTGGTAGGCGCGCAGGTCCATGAGGAGGTCGCTCGCCGACTGGTACCGGTCGGCGGGGTCCTTCTCGAGCGAACGAAACACGAAGCCCCGGATCGACTCCGGGATCTTTTCGCTCTCCGGATACTTTGCCGGGTCGTCCTTCAGGACCGCCCCCATCGTCTCGACGATCGACGGCCGGTCGTACGCCCGCCGGCCGGTCAACATCTCGTAGAAGACGGCTCCCAGCGAGAAGATGTCGGTCCGGAAGTCGATCGATTTTCCGCGCACCTGCTCGGGCGACATGTACCCGGCCGTGCCCATGACGAACCCGGCGCTCGAGCCGCGCGCCGCGACGACGCGCGACGTGATGTCGCCGGGGCGCGGACCGATCCGCGCGATCCCGAAGTCGAGGATCTTCGCGCGCCCGTCGTTCGTCAAGAAGATGTTCTCCGGCTTGATGTCGCGGTGGATGACGCCGCGCGCGTGCGCCGCCGCGAGTCCGTCGGCGATCTGACACGCGATCTCGGCGGCGCGCATCGGGGCGAGGGGCCCCGCGCGCAACCGGTCGGACAGGATTTCCCCTTCCAGGAGCTCGGTGACTGCGTACGGGATCCCCCGGTGCTCGCCGGTGTCGTGGATGGCGAGAATGTTCGGGTGGTTCAGCGCCGCCACGGCGCGCGCCTCGCGCTCGAACCGGGCGAGGGTTTCGGCGTCGTTCGCGGCGTTCTCCGGCAAGACCTTCAGAGCGACCTCGCGTCCGAGACGGACGTCGCGCGCGCGATAAACCTCGCCCATCCCGCCTTTGCCGAGTGGAGCGAGGATTTCGTACGGGCCGAGCAGGTCGCCGGATGAGAGGGCCAAGCTGGAAGGGAGAATATCGCGCTAGTCTTGCGCTCGATGGATCTCTGGCTCCTGCGCCACGCGGCGGCGCACGACCGCGCCGAGTCGGGCCGCGACGAGGATCGTGCACTGACCCCCGAAGGCGCCCAACGCGCCCGCGAGGTCGCAGCCGGGCTGGCTGCCCTCGATCCGGGCATCGAGGCCGTACTGTCCTCGCCCTACCGGCGCGCGCTCGAGACCGCCGAGCCCGCCGCCGCGGCGCTCGGTATCCGACGGGTAACCCGAATGCCCGCTCTCGAGCCCGACCGCGCTCCCGCCGCTATCGCGAGGGAGCTCAGGGGCCGAAAAGCGCGCGCGCTCCTCCTCGTGGGACACCAGCCGCTGCTCGGCGCGCTCGTGGGCCTGCTCGTCTTCGGAGACGAGGGGCACGAAATCCCTCTCCGAAAAGCCGGGGTGGCGCGCATCGTGTGGGAGCCGCGGGGAGTCGGGCGGCTCGAGGCGTTCCTTCCGCCCAAGATCATCGTACGGCTCGGGTCGCTCTGACGGCGGACAGCGGATCGCCCGGTCGCCGACAGCTCCCTATACAATCCGCCGCGACCGAAGGGAGAGACAACCATGGGCAAGCTCGGTCTCGGGTGCGTCGTGCTGATCGTGATCATCGCCCTGATCGTCGGCGTATCGATGATGGGGACGTACAACCGGCTCGTCGGCCTCGGTCAGGGGGTCGACACGCAGTGGGCGCAGGTCGAGAACGTCTACCAGCGTCGTGCCGATCTCGTCCCGAATCTCGTCGCGACGGTCAAGGGCGCCGCCGATTTCGAAAAGAGCACTCTCGAAGCCGTCGTCCAGGCGCGGGCCTCGGTCGGCCGGGCGACGATCAGCCCCGGCGCGGCCCCCACCGACCCGGAAACCCTGGCCCGCTTCGAGGCGGCGCAGGCCTCTCTCGGCGCGGCGCTTCAAAGGCTCCTCGTCGTCGTCGAGCGGTATCCGGACCTGAAGGCGAACGCGAACTTCCTCCAGCTCCAGGCCCAGCTGGAAGGGACCGAGAACCGGATCACGGTGGAGCGGATGCGGTACAACGAGGTGGCACAGGCGTACAACACGGCGCGGCTCAGGTTCCCCACCAACCTCTTCGCCTCGATGTTCGGCTTCAAGGAGAAGGCCTACTTCAAGGCGACCACGCCGGGGGCCGACCGCGCGCCGAACGTGAATTTCGACTTCGGCCGGCCGGCGCCGGCGAC
>JBKJVY010000133.1:0-10303 GCA_046717185.1 Thermoanaerobaculia bacterium | reverse complement strand
CCGCAGGCCCGGTTTCATCGGACGGAGTCCGGTGAAGGGCCTTTAAGGGCTTGCCGACAGCGGGATCTTCGAGACCCGGTTCGCGGCCGAGTCGGAAACGTAGAGGACCTTGCGCTCGGGGTCGATTCCGAGGCCTGTCGGGCGCACGAGGTTCAGGCCGGCGTCGTCGACCTTCCAGCTCCGACCGGGGGTTCCGGTGCGGCTGAAAGAAACGACCTCCCCGCCGTCCGGGTTGCTCACGTACACAGTGTCATCGGAGCCGACCTCGACCTGGACCATCCAGGTCTTCTCGAACCAGGGAACGCTCCACTGCCGTAGAAACTTGCCAGCCGGATCGAGCGCCTGGATGCGCCGGTTTCCCGTGTCGGCGACGTAGACGGTTCCGGACGGACCGACGGCGATACCCACCGGGCCCTTGAACTGGCCCGGGTCGCTTCCCGGCTTACCGACGACGCTCTCATTTTGCAGGGCGGCGTCGTACTTGACGACGCGATGGTTGCCCGTGTCCGCGACCCAGACGGCCCCGTCCTTCCCGACCGCTATCCCGCGCGGCCCCATGAAACCCGTGACGGCGGCCTTCCACTCGCCGGTCCGCGTGAAGCGGCTCACGCGGTGGTTCCAGGTATCGGCGACGTAGACGTCCTCAGCGGAAACGGCGAGACCTTCGGGGCTGCGGAACTCGGTGTTGCCTCCGCCCGGTCCGCCCCACCCTTCTTTGGACGCACCGCCGTCGGCGGACCAGGTCAGGCGGGAGTTGGCGGAATCGAGAACCCACACGCGGCCGGTCGAGTCGATCTTGGCGTTCACGGGCACGAAGGGCGGGGGCGTGGGAGGAATCGCCGTGACCGCTGGCCCGCCGGCCTTCGCCTCGCCGGCCTCGCCGGCAGGCTTGCGGGAGCAGTAGGCCGTGCTCAGGCTGACGAGTGCGAACGTCAGGAGGACGACGACCGCGAGGCTCCGTCGGACGGTTTCGGTTTCGGCGGACTCTGGCTCACTCATGGCCGCGGATTCTATCGAAGAGAGGAGACATCGATCCGGGACACGACGGAACTGCCCGAATTGACGACAAAAAGAACTCGTGTCTTCGTGTCCAGGGCGATCCCGGCGGGGCGCGAAAGCGGGGGGGTCGCCTCTTCGGCGCCAAAGCGGCGAACAACCTTCCCGGCCGTGTCGAAGATCACGACGGCGTTCGCGCCGGGATCGGAGACGAAAACGTGCTTCTCGTCCGCTTCGAGGTGCGCTTCCACCCAGTCGGACCACCCGGGGAAGGACCACTCCGCCAGGAACTTCCCGGCGGAATCGAGGACCTGGATCCGGCGGTTGGCCACGTCCGCGACGTAGATCTTCCCATCCGGTCCGGCGGCGATGCCGACCGGGCCGGCAAACTCTGCCGGTCCCTTCCCCTGCTTTCCGATCGCCTCGGGCGCGCCGAGTGAAGCGTCGTACACCATCAGCTTGTTGTTTCCGGTGTCGGCGACCCACACGCGGCCGTCGGGCGCAACGGCGATCCCGCGAGGCCCGTAGAGGCTCGCCGCCGTTGCCTTCCACTCGCCCCCGAGCGTGTAGTACTGGACGCGGCCGTTCCACGTGTCCGCGACGTAGAGATTCTCCCCGCGCACGGCGACCGCGCACGGCTCGCGAAGCTGGAACGTCCCGTTCCCGCGCCCGCCCCAGCCGCCGAGGGAGCCGCCTTCGGCGTCGAAGATGCGGAGCCGCGAGTTCCCGAAGTCCGCGACCCAGAGCCGCCCGCGGTCGTCGAAAGCGGCGTCGCGCGGCTCGCGCATGCCGGTCCAGGGCGCGCCGCCGTCCGGGGTATCGAGGATCGAAGGAGGCTCCTCGGCCTCGATGACTTCCTGTCCGGGCGCCGTCGGCGGGAGGGCTTCACGCGCGGGCGCGATGACGTCTTCCGAGTCTCCCCCCACGACACGATAGATCCGGACGTCGGCGTTCTCGTACGCGAGCTCGAACAGGCTCTTGTCCCGTTCGAACTTTTTCAGCCCTTCACCGGGGTAGGTCTGGCGCTCGAGCCAGCCGACGTAAACGTAACCCACGTGGTAGCGGCGGAGGTGGGGTTCGATCCGGTTCGCGTCCTTCGCGGTGTAGATCTGCGCAACGGCCTCGCGGCGGACGGCGATCTCCGCGTCGGGATTCCCGCGCTGCTTGACGTGATGCTCCCAGCCGAGCACCGTCGGGAGCCCCGTCAGCATCGAGATCCGGCTGAAATCCTGGTACGAAGCGCCCTGGGCTTCCAGGACCACCGGCGTGCCGCGCACCGACCGGCGAAGCCAGGCGACCGCGCGAGCCTCGCCGGGTCGGGACTCTGCCAGATAGCGAAGGCCGTCGAGCGACGGGCCGGAGTACTTCGCGAAGTGGTTGCCGACCGCGCCGAACGCGCCGGTGGCGCTGGTGAACGCTGCGGCCAGGGCGAGGACGACGACGAGCCCGCGCACGAGCCACGGCCACCGCGAGAACGCCGCGGACCGCGCCGCCGGGCGGAACACGAGCGCCGTCGTCGCGACCGCGAACACGAGCCACGCCTCGATGTACAGCTTGAAGAACGTGTTCATCCGGTCCGCGACGAAGAACCTCTGGGGGAAGAGGACCAGAAGGAACCCGAGTGCGAGAAGCCCCAGGGCGAGCCGGTCCTCACCGTTCGCTTCGTGGTCGAGAGCGGCGGCGAGCGCGAAGAGGACTCCCGCCGCGCACAAGAGATCGGCCGAGACGACGCCGAGCACCGCGAGGAGGATCGCGAGCGCGAGGACGACGACGAGGCGGGTCGTTCGGTCCGGCCAGTGAGCCTGCAGCCGCTCGAAGGTCCGCCGGAGGAGCCACCCGAAGGCAAGGAGGAAGAAGAGCCCGAAGACCGTCATCACGTCCACGCCGGAGCCGCCCGCGCCGTAGTTGCGGCCGAACCCGGGTCGCCCGCCTCCCTGGATCCAGAGCGGCACCGCGATGAGAAGAGCCGTCGCCGCCGCGGCGCCGGTGCCGAGGAGAGCCCGCCCGAGCGAGATCCTCGAGATCTGGCCGGACCCCGTGGCGGCCGCGACGAAGCAAATGCCGAGAACCGCGGCGAGCAGCGGCACGTCCCACGCGTTCGTAAGCGCCTGCGCCGCGGCGACGAACCCGAGGACGACGCCCGCCGCGAGAGTCCGGACGGCCGTCGCCGGGTCGTCCGAATGGGCGCGGACGAAGTTCAGCGCGGCCGTCGCGACGACGAGAAAGAGCGGGATCGCGATGACGTGCGCGTGGAGGTCCGCGAAAACGAGGCTCCAGAACGGGTACTCGTTGATCGTGTCCTTGATGACGCGCGACGTCGCCCAGAAGTAGTGCCAGTCGAGCGGGCGGTGGTTGACGAGCCACTCCCTCAAGCCCGAGAGGTTTCCGACGAGGACGGTCAGGCTGGCGCCGACGAGGCCGCCCTTCCAGCTTCCCGTCCAGTTCCGGGCGAGCGTGAACGACGTCTGGGCGATCGCGCCGCCCAGGAGACCGAAGGCAAGGTTGAACGTAAAGGCGGTAGAGAGGCCCGTCGCGAGAGTCAGGAACGCGATGATCTGCTGGCCGAAGGCGTAGTAGCCGAGCGGGACGCCCGCGAACCACGGATCGGAAGCGGGGAGTGTGCGCGTCCGCACGAGGATGTTCAAGATCGAGAAGTCCATCGGCTTCTCGCCCCAATAGATCTCCGGGTTCAGAGCCCGGATTCCGAGAAACAGGAGGAATCCCGCGGCGAAGGCGGCCTCGCCGGCGACGATCAGCTTCCCCCGCGTGCGGACGAACTCGGCGAGCGCGACGCGGTGGCGCAGGGCCACGAACGCCGACGCGGCGGCGATCAAGAGGACGGCGAGAAACGCCGCCCCCCGTCCGTTTTCGACGAACCCTCCGTGAACGGCGAAGACGTGCAGGAAAGTCGCGAAGAGAAGTGCCAGCACGCGGGCGACTCCCGCGCCCCGATCTTCCAGCCGCGGAAAGAGCACATAGGCGAGCGGGAGGCCGATGATCCCGATGAGAAGGAGCGCGGCGTACCAGAGGAAAGCGGCTCCCACGGACCCGACTCCGAGAGACGGCAGGGCGGCTTTCGTCTCTTTTTCGAGGTCCGCGCGCGGGGCGGGAAGGAGGGAGGCTCCGACGCTGCGCTGTGACCGCGGCATCTTCTCCCAGTCCCAGATCGTCGGGGGCGTCTGGGGGATCGCGGCGAGCAGGATCTTCCGCGCGCGGTCCGCCGAGAACGCGGACGTCTTTCGAAAGAGGAGGACTCTCGGGTGGTCGTAGACGGTGAACTGCTCCTCGGCGCGGTCGTCCGGGAAGCGGAGCGGTCCGAGCGACGGGTAGGACGTGAACTCCGCGGCGCGTTCGAACCCGAGCCGCCCGTCGAACAGCGCCCGATAGTAGGCGGTCGTCATCGGGTAGACCATCGGAAGGCGTGTGATGTTCATGTACACGCGGCCGCTCGTGACGGCGACCCAGGCCGTGCCCTCGAGCGTCTTCACGATCAAGTTCACCTTGTCGGCGTTGTCGGGGCCCCACAGATCCATGTTCGGCCCCGAGTAAGCGCTGTTGTCGTATCCGGGGAAGGAGAACGGCAACCCGTCGTCCCACGTCTCGTTCGCGAACTTGGCCGGTGGTTGCACGTTCGCGTGGATCCAGCGCGAGGCCTCGATGCGGCTGTGCGGACGCCGGTAGATCGCGGTGAACGCAACGCCCCAGAGGAACGTCCCGACGACCGCTGCCACCGGAAGGAGACGGGTAACCCGCCGGAGAGGGCCGGACCCCGGACGGAGCCGGGCAAGCGTCGCGAGGAGAACCCCCGCGAGGACGGCGAGCGCGGGGTAGACGGGGTAGAAGTACCGGAGCGTCTTCGCGAGCGAGCTCGCGTGATAGGCGACGAGCAGAAGGGTGTGCAGGAAGAGCGGGGCAAGCAGCCAGTTCTTCTTCCGGAAGACGGCCACCGGGGTCCAGAGGAACGCGGCGACCGCGGCGAGCCCGAAGAAGGGACCGCCCGCCCAGAAGACGAAGTTGTAGAGAGGGAAGAGCACCGTCCGCCCGGCCCACTGGAGGGCGGGAGGGAAGCCCGCGGCGCTCGACGACAGCTGCGCGAGGCGCTTCAAGTCCTCGAGGTAGCGGGGGTCGAGGCGGAACGAGAGCGGGCTCGGGCCCGCAAACGCGTGGGGGAGCGCCACCCGGACGACGACGGCCGCGACCACCGCCATGACGAGGAGGCGTCCGGCGCCGCGGGCGAGCGCCTTGAAGCGGCCCGCACTCGAATCCGTCGAGAGGGCACGGATCAGGACCGCGACCCCGATCGGGAGAAAGAGGCCGAGGCCCGTCACCTTGCAGGAGACCGCGAGGCCGACGGCGATGCCCGTGGCCGCGTCGCCTCCTAACCCGGACCGCCCCGCCGCGTGGCGGACGGCTCCCAGGAGCGCGAGCGCGGAAAAGGTCGTGAGGAACGTGTCGACCGTCCAGAAGTGCGAAAGCTGGATCGACAGCGGACAGAAGAGGAGGAACCCCGCCGCGACGAGCGCCGCGTTCCGGCCGAGGCGGGGCGCGACGCGGCGGGTCAGGAGATAGACGATCCACGCCGTCAGAAGGTCGAAGAGCCCCGACAGGGCGCGACCCACCAGGTACGTGCCGTCGTATCCGGTCTTCCCGACCACTTTTCCGACGGCCTTCGCGAGAAGCACCGGTAACGTGCCGTAAACGAACGAGCCGTGTCCCCGGTTGTACGGGTTCAAGGTGGAGCGTGACCCGTCGAAGTAATCCGCCAGGCGATCCGGGACGACGAGTTTCTCCTCCACCATGGAGATGAACCGTTCGTCGGGATGCAGGTGGTGCCCGTCGTCCCACACGAGACCACCGAGCCGCAGGAGAAGTCCGAGGGCAAAGAGAACGAAAAAGATCTTTCGGGCGCGGCGGCTCTCGGGCGAGGGGCCGGAGGCGCCGGGAGTCTCCGGCGGAATCGGAAAAATCTCGGTCACGCCTCTCTCTCCCGGACCTTGCACGCCTTCACGACCCACGTCGTTCCGAGCCGGAAGGAGTTGAAGAGGTCGTCGAACTGCGCGAGCCGGTAGAGCGATCCCGCGACCAGCCGCTGGTACAGGGAACCCTGCTGCCACATCTCTTGCGGAGCGTGCTCCTTGAAGAGGAGCGGCAGTGCGATTCGCGTGTAGGACCAGTGCACGGCGCGGGTCAGCGGAAACCCGACGGTGAAGGCCTCGAGGACGGTGAAGCCTGAAAGTCCGGCCGAGAGCTCCGCCCAGTGGAAGCGCCGGACGTGCCCCGCGTACTCGTCGAGCACGGAGAATTGCTTCGGGTCGTTCGGCGTCGTCAGAACGAGGACACCGCCCGGTTTCAGGACGCGATCGATGTTGGCGACGATGTCCCACCACGGCTCGACGTGTTCGAGCACCTCCGAGCAGACGACCGCATCGTAGGTCTTGTCGGGGAATCGGGGGTCCGGCTTCTGGAAGTCGGCGACGAAGAAGCGCACGTCGGCGCCCGACCGCGCCGCGAACTCCTTCGCCTGCTCGACGACCCGCGCCTCGACGTCCAGGGCGTCCACCTGGAAGCCTCGCCGGGCGAGCGCGACGGCCACGCGGCCCGCGCCGCACCCCACGTCGAGCACGCGGCCGGGCGGCAGTCCCATGAGTCGCAGGATCTTGTCGGTGAGGTGACGGAGGAGGGGATCACCGCACTGGTGCCTCTCGATCGTCTCGCCCGACTGTTCGTAGAGCTTCACGCCGCCGGCTTCCTCGCCTTGACGCTGAGGATCACCGTCGACTCCCCTTCGTCCGACACCGGATCATTCCAGCGGTCGATCGCGCGGAACGTCCTGCGGCCGAGGTTCAGGGGCGAGAGCGCGGGACCCCTCCGGTCGTAGCGGAACCGGTCCGCGTGCGGCAGGACGCCGGACTGCACGAGGCGCATCCCGACTCCATAGACGAGGTTGTGCGCGAAAGGGAAGCAGTGGTGGACGTGCTGCCGCACCTCTTCCGCCACGAGCCCCGAGCGGCGGACGAGGTCGGTGAGCCCGTCCCGCGCGTAGAGGCGCAGGTGGTTCGTCCACAGTCCGCCGAAGAACCCGTCGCGGATCGGCTCGAGGCGGAGGCGCTCGCGCGTCCAGTTCACCGGGTCCCACAGGAATGGATAGTCGTGGTTGGGTACCGTGATTGCGACGAGGCCTCCGGGGCGCACCACGCGGGCCACCTCGCACAGCGCCGCGGAGTCGTCGGGAACGTGCTCGAGCACCTCCGACAGAACGACCTTGTCGAAGAAGCCGTCGCGATACGGAAGGCGGAGTATGTCGCTCGCCGCGATCGACACGTGGGGCGGGTTCTCGCGCCGCGCGGTGAGCAGGCGGGGGACGTCGTAGTCGGTCGCCGCGAGGCGGCAGTCGTGAAGCCGGGCGATGACGTGAGTGAGCCACCCGAGGCCTGCACCGCAGTCGAGCACCGTATCGCCGGTCTGGATGTCCAGGTAGTCGAGCACGACGCGGACGCGACGCGCGGCCGCCATGTCCGCCTCGTTGTGCAGCATCCGCTCGAGCTCTTCCCGATCCACCGGCATCGGAGGTCAGGAGTCGGAGCGCCGCGAGTCGGAGGCGCCGCCTGCCGTGAGCCGGGCGAGGAGGGACTCGTACTCGGTGACGCTTCTCTCCAGGTTGAAAATGTCGTGAACTTCTTCCGCGGGCCGGATGTAGGCGTCCCGGTTCGTCAGGACCTCGAGGATGCCGCGCGCCATCCCGGCGGGGTCTCCGGGCGGCACCAGGAGGCCCATCTTCGTGACCTGGACGACCTCGCGCGCCCCCGGGATGTCGGCAGTAACGAGGGGCGTCCCGGAGAGGACCGCCTCCACCTGTGTGCTGGGAAAGCAGTCGGTCCGGCTGGGCAGCGCGAAGAGATCGACCAGGGCATAGAAGTTCGCGAGCTTCCCGGGGTCGGTGATCAGCCCGAGCATCGTGACGTACTCCCGGACCGGCTGGAGGTACGCCTCACACTTTCTGTAGAAGTCCTCATAGGCGATGTTCGGCTCGCCAGCATAGACGAAGTGCGCGTCCGGAATGACGCTCCGCACCCGCGGAATGGCCTGCAGGAGGTAATCGAAACCCTTCTCCTCCACCCACCGTCCCGCGAAACCGACGACGAGGCGTTTCTCGAGACCGAGCTCGCGCCGCCATGCGGCCGCGGCCGCGCGGTCCGGCGGCGGCAGGTCGGAAGGCGGATAGATTGCGTCGAGCTTGTAGAGAAACGGGGACAGGAACGGCGAATGCCGAGCGTAGTCGGCGCTGTGGACCGTGATCCTCGATGCCATGCGGAGCGCCTGTCGCATGAGGGACGTGACGCTTGCTTCGATGACGCGATTGACGGCTCCCGCGGGCATCACCAGGTCCCCGTGATGCGTGAAGACGACGGGGCGCCGGAGGGCGCGTCCGTAGAGGGTCACGAGCGGCGCCTCCATCAGCGGCGTGTGGATCTGGACGACGTCCGCCTCCCGCATTCGCCGCCAGAGGGCGGCGGGAAACGACGCCATCACGACGCCGCGGCTCAATCGCGCGGTCACCGGAAGGCGAACGACGCGCACTCCGGCGATCGTCTCCTCGAGGGGCAGCCCTCCCTCGTGGCGCGACGTCAGGACGGTCACCGTGTGGCCCCGGCGGGCGAGCCCCTCGGCGAGGCGCTTCGCGTATGCGGTGAGCCCCGTCCAGTGCGGGTGGTAATAGGTGAGGACCATCAGGACCCGCATCGGGTTGGGAGAGGCGGGCCTCACCGGAGGCCAGAGACCCGATACACGACCGACGTTCCGGCGACGCGCTCGAGGAAGGGGAACGCCGCGACCGAATCCGCGCCGGGGTAGGTTTGCCGCTCGAGGTCGCCCAGGACCACGTGGGTGACGCCGTATCGGCGGAGAATTCCCTGCGCGACCGAGGGATTGCCGGAGGTGTAGAAGAGGCGAACCTGTCCGAATCGCTCCATCACCTCCGGCTCGTGGGCTCGCCAGAGGCTCTCGTGATTCGCCCATCCGAGAACCGCGGGGATCCCCGTGTGAGTGGCAATCCGCGAAAACTCGGAGTAGGGGTCGCCCGTGGCTTCCATCAGGGTGGCGCCGGCCGGCGCGTTCTTCCGGAGCCACTCGATCGCCTCCAGGTCTCCGGGGTTTCGGCGCCCGATCGCGGGTCGAGCGTCGAGAGAGAGGGTCCCGTCGCCCTGGCGCAGGCGCGAAACCGCAGCCGTAGAGGGATAGAGGACCGCGGCGAAAGCCGCGGCGGCCAGGACGAGTGTGAGCGGCCGGCGGGAACCCTTCGCGCGACGCCACGCACGGTCCGCGAACACGACGGCGCCGATCCCGAGGAGCGGCCATGCCTGGTGGTAGAACTTGAAGATCGTGTTCATGCGGTGAAGCTTGTCGCCGTACGAGTCCTTGAAGTGGACGATCTCGCAGCCCGCGATGATCCCCAGGGCGAGCACGCAGAGGAAACCGGCGAAGAGGGGGCCGCGCTCCTTCTCGCGCAGAGCCACCCACGCCGCCCGGCACGCGAGCAGGGCGAGAAAGACGATCGGAGCGAGCGCCGGAGTCTTCCTGCCGAGCGCGAGGCCGATCGCAAGCGCCCCGGCCGCCGCGAGAAACAGGTCGCGGCGCCGCTTCCGATCCTCTCCCTCCGCCGAGGCGAGAAAGGTGAGGCCCGCGGCGGCGACCGCGAAGAGGATCCCCCACACGCCCAGGAACTCGAAGAGCCCCGACACGGCCTGCGTCTTCGCGATGCCGTTGTAGGGGAGCTCGAACGACGTTCGATAGGGGCGCGTCAAGAGGAGTGCGGCGCCGAACGCCGCAGCGCCGGTCACGGCGCCGAGAGCGGCGGCGCCCGGCCTCGGAAGGCCCTCCCCGCGCGTGGTGCGGGCCACGCCGGCGACGAGGAGAAGGATCGCGATCGCCGGGGTGTTCCACAGGTTCGCAGCGATGGCGGCTCCCGCGACGAGCGCGACGAGCAGAAATGGCCCG
The DNA here is from genome assembly GCA_046717185.1 of Thermoanaerobaculia bacterium. Classification (GTDB taxonomy): domain Bacteria; phylum Acidobacteriota; class Thermoanaerobaculia; order UBA5066; family Gp7-AA6; genus Gp7-AA6. The sequence goes on along the minus strand of JBKJVY010000133.1, from coordinate 313 downwards.
GCGCGGCGGATGAGGGTGGGCACGCCGAGCCCTTCTCCCGGGGCCGCTCGTCCCGCCTCGATCCAGCGGTCCGCGACGGCGAAGGCCGCGATGAAAAACGGGAAGGCGAGGAGGTGCGGGTGGAGGTCGGCGTGGAAGAACGTGAAGAACGGAAACTCGTTGATCGTGTCTCCCTTGCCGATGACCCGCGACGCGTGCCAGTAGTCGAAGTCGGCGACGAAGGGCCGCGCCCACGCATCGAGGGCGCCCGTCAGGTTGCCCGCGAAAACGCTCGCGAAGCCCGCGCCGATGGCGGCCGCTGTCCGACCGCCGG
>JBKJVY010000132.1:0-2953 GCA_046717185.1 Thermoanaerobaculia bacterium | reverse complement strand
GGTCCCGCGTCGTTCACGCGCGACTCGGGCTGAGGGACCTTCTCGATCGCGTGCGTCGCGGTGTCGTAGAGCCACACCTGGGAGACCGTCCCGCCACGGTAGCGCTTCCACTGGAGGAATCGCGGCGCGAGCGGGTTGTAGGCGATCCGCTTCCCGTCGGACGAGTACACGGCGCGGTCGGCGTGCGGGATCGGGAGGGGCTGCTCGGGACCGCCCTCGACCGGCACGATGAAGAGCTGCGTGTAGCGCGCGGTGTGCACGTTGCGCGGCGACGTCAAGAGGACCGACCGGCTGTCCGCGGTGAAGCCATTGGCGACGTCGCTCCCCGGGTGCCACGTGAGGCGCCGCGGGACGCCGCCCTCGGAGGAGACGAGGTAGACGTCGGTGTTGCCCTCGTACTGCGCCGAGAACGCGATCCACTTCCCGTCCGGCGAGAACGCCGGGCTCGACTCGACGCCGACATCGGACGTGAGGCGCCGGACGCTCGAGCCGTCGAGTGCGCACGTCCAGAGGTCGTTCGCGTAGATGAACGCGATCCGGCCGGCGCTGATCGCGGGGTCGGAGAGGAGCCGCGTGTCGCGGATGTCGGGGCCGGCCGTGGCCGCGCCGGTGGGAAGGGACGAGAGGAGAAGGGCCGGCAGCAGAAGAAGCGCACGGAGGTTCATCTTTCCCTCGTTTGAAGGTTGTGTTTCGAGTGAACGATATCAGGGGGGCTGGCCGCTCGACTCCCCCCGGAATGACATCGGAAAAGAGAACGACCGATGCCGCTTTCGATGCGCTCTCCCCGGTTCCCCTACTTCTTCTTGCTCTTCGCCTCGGCCTTGCTCCGCTTCTTGATGTCGGAGCCCTGCGCCTTCTTGTAGGTCTGGATGTCCTTGAACTTTCCGGACTTGTCGCGTACCGCGTAGAGCTTCTTGCCCGTCGCACTCTTGTGGGTCGTTCGTTTGGGTGGCATGGCTCACCTCCTGAGGGCTGATTATCTCGAATAGCGAAAGAAAAAAGCCCTCACGGGCTCCTCCTTTTTTTGCAAGTCATCGGGCGGCGCGAAGTCCTTCGCGGAAGTTGGTGATAGCCCTGCGGAATGGGCGGCCTCTCGTTCGATGTTTCTCTCGCCGGAGACGAGGATTCCCATCGCAACGATCAGCCGCCGCACCCTGCTCGTATCGCTCGGCGCCGCCGGCGCGGCCTCGGCACTGAGGCCGTTGACCGCTTCCGCCGAGCGCGGACCGATCCTGACCCGCGCGATTCCGTCTACGGGCGAGCGGCTGCCGCTCGTCGGGCTCGGGAGCTCGATCACGTTCAACGTAGGAGACGACGTCGCGGCGCGGGACTCCTGCGCCGAAGTAATGCGCGCGTTCTTCCGCGACGGCGGGCGCCTCATTGACTCGTCTCCCATGTACGGTTCCTCGCAGGAGGTGATCGGATACGGCCTCGACAAGCTGGGCGACCCGAAAGAGGCGTTCTCGGCAGACAAGGTCTGGATCTCCTCCGGCGCGCGCGGGCCCGCGCAGATCGAGGAGTCCCGCCGTCACTGGGGCGTTCCGAAGTTCGACCTGGTCCAGGTCCACAACCTCGTTGCGTGGGAAGACCACCTGAAGACGCTCTTCGCGATGAAGGCGGCGGGCCGGCTACGCTACGTGGGTATAACGACGTCGGATGGCCGGCGGCACGCGGACATCGAACGGGTCATGCGCGGCCAGCCGATCGACTTCGTTCAGGTCTCTTACAATGCCCTCGATCGGGAAGTCGAGGATCGGATCCTCCCGCTACCGCGCGAGCGGAAGATAGCCGTGCTCGCGAACCGCCCGTTCCGGCAGGGCTCGCTCATTCGAAGCGTCGAACGGCACCCCCTGCCCGCCTGGACGCGCGAGATCGACTGCGCGAACTGGGCGCAGCTGCTCCTGAAGTTCATCGTGTCGCACCCGGCCGTCACCTGCGCCATTCCCGCGACGAGCCGCGTGGACCACGTGCGCGAAAACCTCGGCGCGAGCTACGGACGGCTGCCGGACGAGGCCATGCGCCGGCGCATCGCCGCTCACGTCCAGTCGCTCTGATGCCCGAGTGGTGGACCTACACCCTCTCGGACCTGCAATCGTTCTCGCTCGAGACCTACTACCGGCTCTTCGAGCGATACAACGCGGCGATCTGGCCGGGACAGATCGTGGCGCTGGCGTTCGGCGGACTGATCGTCGTGCTCCTGCGCGGCGCCGACCCGCGGCGGGGGCGCCTCATCGCGGGAATCCTCGCGGCCTCGTGGCTGTGGATCGCGATTGCCTTCCACGCGGCCCGGTACGCGACGATCCACCGGGCGGCGATCTACTTCGCGTGGGCGTTCGGCGTCGAGGCGTTGCTCCTTGTGTGGGCGGGCGTCCTCCGCGGACGGTTGACGTTCGAGCGGCGAGGCGACGCGGTGGGTCGGGCCGGGCTCGCGGTTTTCCTCTTCGCGCTCCTCGTTCAGCCGCTCATCGGACCGCTCTTCGGCCGGGGATGGCGGCAGATGGAAGTTTTCGGCGTCGCGCCGGATCCGACGGCCGTCGGCACGCTGGGGATACTTCTTCTCGTCTCCGGCCGGGCACGCTGGGAGCTGATCGCAGCACCCGCGCTCTGGTGCGCGTTCTCCGGCGCGACGCTCCTGGCGATGGGTACACCGGCCGGCTGGGCGTTGATCGCCGCGGCGGCATTGGCTGTCGTGGGGTCAACCCTGAATTGTGAATTGGGGTCAACGCTGAAAAGCTGAATTCGGGTCAGGGCTGAATTCAGCACTGGCACAAATTCAGGAATTCAGCGTTGACCCCAAGGCACCCAAGGCAGCATGACTCGAGGTGATGGAGTTGACCCGGTTTCGTGGACACCCTCAGACTTGGGGGAAAGGAGTTCGCGATGCCGAGGAGTCATGCAGCATACCCGGAGGAGTTTCGGCGGCGGATGGTGGAGCTGGTTCGGTCCGGACGTA
>JBKJVY010000131.1:0-5140 GCA_046717185.1 Thermoanaerobaculia bacterium | reverse complement strand
AGTCGATTCCGCGGCCGTGCCGTGTTCCGAGATAGATCCCGACGGACGCTGCCGCGACGATTACGCCCGCCGTGACAACGAGGGCGGTGGCCCGGCCGCGGCGACGCGGAAGGACGCTTCGTTCCGTGGCCCCGGAAAGCACCAGGATGTCCAGGAGCCGCGACGCAAGATCGTGCGAAGACTGGAGCCGTTCGCCCGGGCTCTTCTCGAGACACCGTGCGACGACGCGCTCGAGCTCGGCCGGGACGTGACGCGGAAGCGGCGGCGGATCCTCCCGCAGGATCGCGGTCATCGTCTCGGCGCCGGTCTCCCGCGAGAACGCCCGGCGGCCGGTGATCATCTCGTGGAGCACGCAGCCGAGAGAGAAGATGTCGCTGCGCGCGTCGGCGGGCTGGCCCCGCACCTGCTCGGGCGCCATGTATCCGACGGTCCCGAGCACCGTCCCCGCCGCGGTCGCCGGAGTCGTGGGCGCGGACGTCTCCCCGTACGGAGTCAGCGCCGCCTCCCCGCGCGCGAGGCCGAAGTCGAGGATCTTGACGCGTCCGTCGTCGGTTACGAACACGTTCTCGGGCTTCACGTCGCGGTGCACGATTCCCTTCGCGTGCGCGGCGGAGAGGCCTTCCGCGATCGCGATCCCGAACTCGACCGCTTTGCGCCACGGAAGCGGACCGACGGCGAGACGTTCCCGGAGCGTCTCGCCTTCGAGCAGCTCGGTGACCGCATAAGCCACTTCGCTCTCGGAACCGAAGTCATGGATCGCCAGGATGTTCGGATGCGACAGCGCGGCGACCGCGCGCGCTTCGCGCTCGAAGCGAGAGAGAGCGTCCGTGTCCCGGGAGAGTGCCGCCGGCAGCACCTTGATCGCGACGGCACGCTTCAGGCGCGTGTCGTGCGCCCGGTACACCTCGCCCATCCCGCCGGCGCCGAGCGGCGCCACGATCTCGTACGGGCCGAGTTTCGTTCCCGACGCGAGCGTCATGAGGTCAGCGCGGGCACGCCGCTGCCCGAAAAGTGACAAAAGCGCTTTCCGAAAGTGTCCGGTGAAGACCTGACCCCTACGGGAACGACAGCGTCCAGATGTCGCCTTCATCGTTCGAGGTCAGGACGCACAGCGCCCGCCGGTCGTGCGACAGCGCATAGTCGATGATTTCCGCACCCGTCGGCGCCGGTACGACGACTCGAGAGGTCTTCGCGGCCCGGTCGAGCAGCGAGAGAGCGCGGCTCAGGCCGTCGATGAAGAGGAACCGGCCTTCGCTCAACCACAAAGGCTTGGTTCCCCGGTCGGACAGGCGCGTGTATTTGCGGTCCGCGATCGAATAGAGAACGACGCCGCTGTCGGCGCCGACGCCGCTCGCGACGACGCCGCCCTCCCCGACGAGCCATCGCCCATCGGGCGACCATCCGCTGACCTGAAACCACCGTCCCTGCTCGGGAAACGGCGGGAGAGGCTCGGCCTTCCGCGCCGCCCCGCTCTCGACGTCGAGCAGATACGAGTTCGTGCCGTCGGGAAACGCGATCCGCTTTCCGTCGGGCGACCAGAACGGATACCAGGTCCCCTTTTTCTTTTCCTTCGTCAGCTGGGTGATCCCGCTGCCGTCGGGGCGAATCGTAAACACCTGATAGCGCCCTTCGTCGCGGTTCGAGTAGAAGGCAATGCGCTGCCCGTCGGGCGACCACGCCGGACCGCGGTCGCGATAAGGATCGTCCGTCAGCTGCCGCTGTCCCGTTCCGTCGGCTCCCACGATGTAGAGATCCTCCTGGCCGGTCATCGACCGGTAGGCGACCCACTTTCCGTCCGGAGAAAAGTTCGGGGAAAAGATCGCACCCGAGAGGCGCAGGATCGGCTCGGGAGGGCCTGTCTTGCCGGTTGTGGCGTCCAGACTCCGCTTCTCGAGAGACGCGAGCTGGTTGAGCGAGAGGTAGGCGATGGAGCGTCCGTCGCGGGAGACGCTGAACCGGCCCGACCACAGCGCGGGCGTCGTGAGGGGCTGGGGGGGACCGGACGGCCGCCCGGTCTTCTCGTCGACCGCGATCCTCCACAGGTTCATGCTTCCGCCCCGGTCGCTCGCGAAGTAGAGAATCTTCCCGTCGGCGGACCAGACCGGGTTCCAGTCCACGGCGGCGTCCTGCGTCACGGGAAGCGGCTCGCCGCCTGCTGCGGGAATGGTCCAGATGTCCCGCTGGGCGGTGGACTTCGGAATCGCCCAGAACGCGATGCGATTTCCGTGAGGCGACCAGCTCGGCTCGACGGCGTCTCCCTTGAAGATCAGTCGTTTCTTCCCGTTCGAGACGTCGATCGCCCACAGCTCGCCGAGACCGGTCCGGGCGAGCGGCTGCTGCACGAATTCGGTCGAGACGGCGATCTCTTTCCCGTCCGGCGACCAGGAGGGGCTGTAACCGAAGTCGGAGAGCCGTCGCACGGACTCGCCGGTGGCGCCCATCAGAAAGATGCCTCCGCCGCCCCTCTTGGACCGGAAGGCGATCGACGAACCGTCAGGTGAGAACGCCGGTTGCGTGTCCTCATCTGCGGAATCTTTCGTCAGGTTGATCGGGTTGTGACCGCCCACTCGCTGGAGATAGATGTCCTCGTTGCCCGACGCGCGGCCCACAAAGGCGAGCGACTTGCCGTCCGGAGAGAGCGCGGGGAACGTCTCGACGCCCTGCAGGTTCGTCTGCTGGGAAAACGTGACCGCCGCGATTTTCGGTCCGATGCCGCCGCCGCTCCCGGCCCGCCTGCCGAGAAGATAGGCGGCCGCGACGAGAAGCGCGACGGCGAAACCCGCGACAGGCGCCAGCCAGTGAGGCTTCTCGCGAACCGGCGCGATCAGCTGCCGCGTCGCGCTCGAGGTCGTGCCGGCCGCGGTCTCGAGGTCGAAAGCGACGTCGCGCACGGACTGGAACCGCTCCTCGGGGTTCTTCTCCAGACAGTGGCGCACGATCCGGTCGAGAAGCTGGGGCAGAGTCGCGTCGGCGCCGCTCGGCTCCGGGATGTCGCGGGTCAGGATCGCGTTCATGGTCTCGATCGCGGAGTCAGCTTTGAACGCGCGCTGACCCGAGAGCATCTCGTAGAGGATCGCGCCGAAGGAAAAGATGTCCGAACGGTGGTCGGCGGGGCGGCCGCGCACCTGCTCCGGCGACATGTAGCCGACCGTTCCGAGAACGGTGCCCGGCTCCGTCCCGCCGAACGTCGCGGCGCCCGACTCAAACCTTTCGATCGGGCTCGCCTTCGCGAGTCCGAAATCGAGAATCTTTACGCGGCCGTCGTTTGTGACGAAGACGTTCTCGGGCTTCAAATCGCGATGGACGACGCCTTTCTCGTGCGCCGCCGCGAGACCGCGCGCGACCTGGAGCGCGTACTCGATCGCCTTGCGGTGCGGGATGGGGCCGGCGGAAAGCCGGTCCCGCAGCGTCTCGCCGGAGAGAAGCTCGGTGACGGCGTAGGCGACGCCATCGTGAGATCCGAAGTCGTAGATGCCGAGAAGGTTCGGGTGCGAAAGGGCGGCTACGGTCTTCGCCTCCCGCTCGAAGCGCGCGAGCGCGTCCGGATCCGCGGCGAGGCGGCCGGGGAGGACCTTGATCGCGACGTCGCGGTCGAGCTTCGTGTCGCGGGCGCGATAGACCTCGCCCATCCCGCCCGCGCCGAGCGGCGCGAGGATCTCGTATGGCCCGAGGCGGGCGCCCGCCGGAATGCTCACGCTTTTGGCGAAGGATATCCTTCCCGGAAACGAAGGAGGGAAAGTGAGAAGAGCGGCGGCAGCTCTGGTTCTCGTGATTGCCGGCGGATGGGCAGCCACTTCGGCCCAGTCACCCCCCTCTCCCGGAACGAGAGGGGACGAAGGAGACCTCGCCGCGGCCCGCGCGCTTTTCGAGAAGAACCTCGACGCCATCCGGCGGCGCGACAAGGCCGCGTATCTCTCCTGCTACCTCGAGTCCGAAAGGCTCGCCCGCACGGGCGCCGACGGAATCGCGCTCGGGTACGCGGGGCTCGTGAAATCCGCGGGCGAAAACTGGCCGGACACCTTCGACGCGAGCGACCTCGACCTCGTTTCCGTCCGCCCCGGGATCGTGTACGGAACGTACCGGTATCGCGTTCGATACGGAGCCGACGAGCAGAACGGCGTCTCCGAGCGGCTCTTCGTGCAGACACCTCGAGGCTGGAAGATCGCGATGACGAGCGCCTTCCCGGCGCCGCCGGGAACGCCGCCTCCTCCCCGCGCGCTCGTCGGGGCGACGCTCGTGGACGGCACCGGGGCCGCGCCCACGCCGAACGCGACGGTCGTCCTGCGGGGCGGCAAGATCGAATGCGCGGGCCAATGCGCGGTTCCCGCCGGCGTCACCGTCGTCGCCGCGAGGGGTCTCTGGATCACGCCGGGCCTCGTGGACGCCCACGTGCACTTCGGACAGTCGGGCTGGGCGGACGCGCGGCCCGACGCGCTCGACGTCCGCGACCGGTATCCGTACGAGAAGGTCTCCGCGGAGCTGAAGAGCCGGCCCGAGCGGTTCTTCCGGTCGCAACTCTGCTCCGGAATTACCGCCGTCTTCGACGTCGGCGGTTACCCGTGGTCAGTTGCGCTCGCGAACCGCGACGACCTTGGAACCCGTGCGCCGCGCCTCAGAGCCGCGGGACCGCTCCTCTCGACCGTGGACTTCTGGGTGAACCTGCCGGCTGAGCGGCAGTTCATCCACATCCCGGACGCCGAGGCGGCCCGGAGCGGTGTGCGCTACCTGGCTTCGCTCGGAGCGGACGCCGTGAAGGTCTGGTACATCGTGACGCCGCAGAGAAGCGCCGCGGCTTCCGAGCCGGCGGTGCTCGCTGCCAGCGAAGAGGCGCGCCGCGCGAAGCTTCCTCTCATCGTCCACGCCACGGGGCTCGCCGAGGCGAAGGTCGCGGTTCGGGCGGGAGCGAAGCTCCTCGTTCACAGCGTGAGCGAGCAATCCCTGGACGAGGAGTTCCTCTTACTCGCGAAGAAGAGCGGGACGATCTACTGTCCCACCCTCACGGTCCCGGCGGGCTACGACCGGATGTTTTCGTCGGTCATCTCCCGGAAGCCGCCGTCCGTCGATGATCCGAACGGCTGCGTGGATGCGGAAACGGCGTCGCGGCTGGCGGAAACCGCCGTCCTCCCCGGCCCTTCCGGGC
>JBKJVY010000130.1:0-3238 GCA_046717185.1 Thermoanaerobaculia bacterium | reverse complement strand
CCGAGAGAGTTCCCCCGAGATAGGACTTCACGAGGTCGTGGTCCTCGACGTATCCGCAATCGATCGGCTTCACGGCATCCATCACTAGAGTTCCCGCTCGGGTTGCTTCGTTACACCAAGCAGCTCGGCCAGCCGTCGGACCGCCCGGTGCCGGCGGACCCGCACCGCTCCGGGAGTGATTCCCAGGCGGCGGCCGATCTCGGCGGTTTCGACGGTCGCGTCGTAGCTCATGAGGAGCAGGTTCCGATCGTCGGATTCGAGAGCCTGAAGCGCCTGCCGAACGGCGCTCCGCCGTTCCTCGCTGATCAATGCGGTTAGCGGGCTCTCGGACCCGGAGTGCCCACTCTCATCCTCTCCGCTCCCCATCCGCTCGAGTGCGCGAGCCTCTCGCCCGCCGGAACGGGCCCTCTGCATACACACGTGACGAGCCGTCTGAAAGAGAAAGGCGGGCAGGGCCTCGCGGTTCTCGACTCTTCCGGCGCGAAGCGCTTCGAGGGTGCGCCGCAGGACCTCTTGAGCAACGTCCTCCGCGGCATCACGGTCCCGTAGCCTTCGGGCCGCGAAGAACCGGAGCCGGTCCCAGAAGCGTCGGGTGAGTTCCGCGGCGATCTCGTCCGGGCTGGAGTTCTGCCACAGAGCGGCTTCACCCGCGGACGAAGCGTCGTTTCCGTAACTGTCATCGCGGACCGGCGACATCCAGTGCATGAAGACCCGTTGCGCGACGCGGGTCAGGGCCGTCCAGGGGGCGCAGTCGCCGAGCAAAACCTTTCCGCACCGCCCGGCGCCTGCAAGCGGGTTCGACCAGCCTGAAATCGGGATCGGAACGAGGGAGAGGATCACTTTCCCCCTGCGTAGTTTGCGAAATCATATCGAAATCGCTTCGAGCGGTGCCGCACTCGTGAACGGCGCGGTTCGGTGGGGATGGGTCGCAGACCGCCGGGATGGCAGTGCTTCCCGTCTACCTGCTCCTGGGACTCGTCGCGATCCTGTGCGTCTAGACGCTACGCCAGCTCCTCGTCGGAGCCTTCGTTCGTGCCCTCGAACAAAATCGTCGTGAAGTAGCGTTCGCCGGTATCGAGACGCGTCGTGAGAGCCGCTCGATCTTCCGCCTTTTTTGGCGACTTCGCAACGAGCTCGGCATCGGTAACGATCTGCGCACTCCGGCGCCATGTTCTGTGTATCCCAACGCGGCGTCGAACACGAATCGAAGCGAGAATGAGGAGACGATGAAGGCAAGACCGTGGCTCTTCACAGTAGCGCTTGCAGCAAGCCTGACAGTCGGATGCGCGAGCGTCGTGCCGAAGCCAGGCACGATCACCTTGGAAAATGCAATGCTCGAGGTCGCCAAAGGCATCAACGGTATGTACGACCTGCGAAAAGGACATCCGAAGTCCGGACTAATACCCTCGGAAGTCAGTGTGACCTTCAATGTCTCTGCGAGCAGCGCCAAGGGCGGGAAGCTCTATGTCGAAGCGGGCGCGAACGTCGGCGAAGTCGTGAAGATCGGAAAAGTCGGAGGCGAGGCCGGCATTCAGCTCCAAGCGTCGCGAGGCAATACGGTTACGGTCAAGTTCGTGAATGTCCTGCTGTCCGGAAAAGACACGCTCATCATGGCGAAGAAAGCGTCCGAGATTGGGGAGCTGCTGAAGACCTTGAGCGAACACGAGATCGGAATCTTGCTCCAAGCGCGGTGAGATCGGCTACGTGGTGCCCGAGTGTTCGATTCTGATCACGCCTCCGGCTCCTCGTCGGAGCCCTCGTTCAGACCCTCGAACACGATCGTCGTGAAGTAGCGCTCGCCGGTGTCGGGGAGCATGGCTGGAATCACCGAGCCCTCGGGCGCTTTTTCCGGGCGGCACGCCGCTGACTCTCATCAGCTCCTGTCGCTCCCAACTAGAGCGGCGGAACGGGGCTAGCCCTTCCAGCGCCGGCCGGCTTCCCGGTACGCAATCCTACGGTGCGCGATCAGCCAGACCCGCACCGCGCCTGGCTCGACCTCGTAGACCACGCGGTAATTCCCTACCCTGAGTTTCCAGAGAGAAGAGAGTGAGCGGCGAAGACGGGTTCCGTATCGGGTCGGTTCCGTCGCGAGCCGTGTTTCGATCGCGCGAACGATACGCTCTTGCAGGTTCCGGGGAATCTGAGGGAGATCCTGCGCAAGGACCTCGTGGCGATAGAGGAGCTGGTACGCGCCCTTCTGCAACTACCGACTTCTCAGTCGTCGCTTGACCTGGGCGTGAGAGACCCAGCCGGCTTTGACGGCGATTCGCCGTCGCGTCTCGACGAGGGACTCGAGGCCATCGTCTTCGACGAGCTCCAGAGCATCCCGGACGAGGTCGCGCACCTTCTGAGACAGTGAGACGCCCTCTTTCCTCGCAAGATCTTCGACGCCTCTGTAGAGCTCGGGCTCGAGGACTGTGTTCACACGAGGGTTTTTGGTCGCCATCGTCTGGAGTGTATCATAAGTGACACACCATTTTCCGATGACGGTCTCGCGCGGGCGCTTCTACTCGGATGGACTCAGGATTGTCAGGCGCGGGACGTGTCGTCGAATGAAGCCTCGGTCACGAGTCAGGAGCCGATCCGCGCGGACCGTGGCATGAGCCGCGACGAGGAAGTCGGGTACGAGAACGCTTCTCCGCCCTCCGCGCTCTCGATATCTTCTCCATGTCTTTCCTGCGAGGAGGGCGGTTTCCGCGTCACACGGATCGAAAGAAACCTGCAGTTCGGACATCGCGGCATCGAAGGCGGGCCCCGATTGGAACTGTCCGCTGACTTCCGCCCAGACGACATCGCAAGCGACCAGCGATCCCTCCGACTGCGCTCGATGGATCGCTTCTCGCGACGCGGCGCCGAACTCTACTGAGGCCAGGAAGACGTCCAGCAGGACGTTCGTGTCAACGGCGGTTCGCACGAGGTTCGTCGTCTTCCGGATTCCACGGCTTCCCGCGCATCCGATCGACCTCGGCATCCACATCGCCGATGCCAAGAATCCCGAAGACCTTGTCGACGGGACGTCGGCGACCGGTCATCTTGCGTCCGATTAGAAGGCCATTTTTCGACTCGAACTCGAGGACCTGACCGGGACGCAGGCCGAGAAGGTCTCGGAGCGGTTTGGGGATAGTGACCTGGCCCTTCTCCGACACGATGGCTTTCATACCAAGATTGTAGGAATTCATACCCGGAAGGTCAAACACCGCGCCTCCTCATTCCCCTGGCTCGGGCCAGGGCCGTGCCT
>JBKJVY010000129.1:0-3136 GCA_046717185.1 Thermoanaerobaculia bacterium | reverse complement strand
GCCGGCACCCGCCTCGGACCCTACGAGATCCTCGCGCTTCTCGGCGCCGGAGGCATGGGGGAGGTTTATCGCGCCCGTGACGCTCGCCTTTCTCGCGAGGTCGCAGTCAAGGTCCTCCCCGCCTCGTTCTCGAGCGACGCGGACCGCGTCCGGCGCTTCGAGCAGGAAGCCCGCGCCGCGGGAGTTCTGAACCATCCCAATGTAACGGCCGTTTACGACATCGGCCGAGAAGAAGAAGCGCTTTACGTCGTATCCGAGCTGCTCGAGGGAGAGACCCTTCGGAGCCGCCTCGGGGGAGGTGCGCTCGCCCCTCGCCGAGCCACCGACTACGCGCTCCAGATCGCGCACGGTCTCGCCGCCGCGCACGAGAAGGGGATCGTCCACCGGGACTTGAAGCCCGAGAACGTGTTCGTGACGAAGAACGGACGGGTCAAGATCCTCGACTTCGGCCTCGCCAAGCTGACGCAACCCGAGGCCGGGGAGCCCGGACAGACCAATTTCCCGACCATGGCAGGAACGGAGCCCGGGGTGGTCCTGGGGACTCTGGGCTATATGTCTCCCGAGCAGGTGCGCGGCTACCCCACGGACTCTCGCTCCGACATCTTCTCTTTCGGCGCGATCCTCTACGAGATGCTGTCGGGACGCCGGGCCTTCGCGGGCGACACGGCCGCCGACACGATGACGGCGATCCTGATGAAGGATCCGCCCGAGCTCACAGAGTCAAACCGCGCGCTCGCGCCCGGCCTCGACCGGATCGTGAGGCACTGCCTGGAGAAGAACCCGGAGGAACGCTTCCACTCCGCGCACGATCTCGCGTTCGACCTCGCGGCGCTTTCGGGAGACTCGGCTGCGGCGCCGGCGCTCCCCATGATGTCGGTCGCCCCCAGGAAGGCGGCCGCGCGGTTCCTACTCCCTGCGGCGCTTCTCGTCGCGGGACTGGTGGTCGGGTTCTTCGCGAGAGAGGCCCTCCGGAAGAGCGAGCTACCCTCGTTTACGCGCCTGACCTTCCGCCGCGGCACGGTCTGGAACGCGCGGTTTACTCCCGACGGCCAGACAGTCGTCTACAGCGCCGCATGGGAGGCAAACCCCGTCGAGGTCTTCCTGACGCGGCCGGAAAGCCCGGAGTCGCGCCCGCTCGGGCTTTCCAACGCGAGCCTGTTCGCGGTTTCCTCCACGGGCGAGCTGGCCGTCATGCTGCGGGCCCGCACGCTCGCGCAGGGGTACCAGAGGTTCGGCACGCTGGCGCGCGTGCCGCTGGCGGGCGGATCTCCACGCGAGGTCGCCGAGGACGTCCGGTTCGCGGACTGGTCCCCCGACGGAAAAGACCTCGCGGTCGCGCGCGCATCCGGCATGCAGGGAATGGGGAGCAGCATCGAGTTCCCGGTCGGGAAAGTGATCTACGAGAGTCCCAATCGAATCGTGCATCCGCGCGTCTCGCCCGATGGCCGCTCGGTCGCCTTCTTCGAGACGAAAGGGCGAGCCGCCGGCTGGTCGGTCGCCGTCGTGGACGTCGCGGGAAAGAAGAAAACCCTCACGGAGGGCTGGAAGGACTGGTGGAATCTCGCCTGGTCCCCGGACGGCAAGGAGATCTGGTTCGCGGCACCCGAGACCGTCGCCGCTTCGGGCACCAGCTCGCTTCATGCGGTGACTCTGGGCGGCCGGTACCGCCTGATCGCGCGGATGCCGGGTACCCTCGAGCTCCACGACATCTCGAGGGACGGGCGCGTGCTCCTCGCCCGGGTGGACTACCGCGCCGTCGTCATGGTTCGCGCAGCCGGCGAGCCGAAGGAGCGCGATCTCTCCTGGCTCGACGGTTCGCGGGCTGCCGACCTGTCGCCCGACGGGAAGACGCTCCTGATCATGGAATCGGGAGAAGGGGGAGGCCCGAATCAGTCGGTCTATCTTCGCAACACGGATGGATCTGCGGCGACGCGGATCGGCGAGGGAGACGGCTACGCTTTATCTCCCGATGGAAAGTGGGTCCTATCCGAATCGGGCGCGAGGCCGCCGAAGCTCGTTCTTCTGCCGGCGGGCCCGGGAACGCCAGTGCCTCTCGAGATAGAAGGGTTCGCCGGGTTCTACTGGGGGAGCTGGTTTCCCGACGGTAAGCGGCTCCTCGTCGGCGGTAACGAGGCGGACAAAGGCCCGAGGCTCTACGCACTCGATCTTCCGCAGGGGAAACCTCGACCCATCTCGTCGGAGGGGCTCGAGGTCAACCGCTTCGGCAACGCCATCTCTCCGGATGGCCGGTTCGTTGCCGCGACGGACTCGGCTCGAAGACTCGTTCTCTGCTCGACGGAAGGCGGAGAGCCCCGCCCGGTGCCCGGCGCCGAGCCCGGAGACCTGGCCCTGCGCTGGAGCGAGGACGGTCGATCCCTCTACACGCATCGGGCGGGCGAGCTGCCCGCGAGAATCTGGCGCCTGGATCTGACGACCGGCAGGAAGGAACTCGTGCGAGAGCTTGTGCCGCACGATCCGGCCGGGGTAACGAGCGTCGAGACGATCCTGCTGACTCCCGACGGCGGCTCTTACGCATACAGTTACGTCCAGAACCTTTCGGACCTGTACATCTTCGAGGGGCTCGGAATGAAATGAGCCTGGCCGCCGGCACACGCCTCGGGCCCTACGAGATTCTCGAGCCTCTGGGCGCGGGCGGCATGGGCGAGGTCTACCGGGCGCGCGACGGCAGGCTCGAGCGCGACGTGGCGGTGAAGGTGCTCCCGGAGCGCGTCGCCGCTGACCCGGGAGCGCTGTCGCGTTTCGAGCGCGAGGCGAAGGCCGTCGCGGCGCTGTCGCACCCGAACATCCTCGCGATCCACGACGTCGGCCGGGAAGGTTCGACGTCGTACGCCGTCATGGAGCTCCTCGAGGGCGCCACGTTGCGCGAGCACCTCGCGGGAGGGACGATCGGTCCGCGCAAGGCGGTCGAATACGCGCTCGGGATCGCACAGGGCCTCGCGGCGGCGCACGAAAAGGGGATCGTCCACCGCGACGTCAAGCCCGAGAACATCTTCGTGACGCGCGACGGACGCGTGAAGATCCTCGACTTCGGTCTGGCTCGTTCCAGCCCGATCGAGGGGTTCGTCGAAGATGACTCTTCGACGATGCACCCGAAAACCCCCCCCGGGGCGATCCT
>JBKJVY010000128.1:0-4083 GCA_046717185.1 Thermoanaerobaculia bacterium | reverse complement strand
GCCTTGTCCACCGCGCGAGCCGCGTCGGACTCGAAGTAGTACATGTCGGCGAACGCGGTCGTTCCCCCTTCGATCATCTCGAGGGCCGCGAGGAGCGTCCCGTCGTACACGAACCCCGCCGAGACGTTCTTCCCCTCGGCCGGAAAGATGTTCTCCGTGAGCCAACGATCGAGAGGCAGGTCGTCCGCGAGGCCCCGGAGGAGCGTCATCGCGGCGTGGGTGTGCGTGTTGACGAGCCCCGGCAGGACGATCCGGCCCGTGGCGTCGTAGCGGGGCCCCGCGTACCGGGAAGCGACTTCGGCGGCCGGGCCGACGGCGACGATCTCCCCTTTTCGCACCGCGACGGCGCCGGGCGAGAAGACGGAGAACTTCTCGTCCACGGTGACGACGGTCCCGCCGGTGACGAGAAGGTCCACGCTCTCTTTCTTCGCGGGCGCCGCGGCTGCAAGGACGGCGAGAGCGAGGAGGATGAGAACGATTCGTTTCACGTCTTCCGCGCTCAGAACTCGAACGGCTCCGGCAGGAGCTCCGACATTCGATACGTTTTCCGCTTCCCGCCGACCGTGGCGGAGACGACGGGCACGTCGCCGGCGAACTCCCACAGGATCTGGCGGCAGGCGCCGCAGGGCGGCGTGGGTGTATCCGCTCCGGTCACGACGGCGACGGCGCGGAAACGACGCACCCCCTCCGAGAGCGCCTTCCAGATCGCGACGCGCTCCGCGCAGACGGTCAGGCCGTACGTCGAGTTTTCGACGTTGCAGCCACCGAAGATGCGGCCGTCCTCCGCCTCAATCGCGGCGCCGACGGAAAAGCCGCTACGTCCCGCGACGGCGTTTCCCCGGCTGCGGGTCGCCTCGGCGATCAACCGCTCCTGTATCTCCGGGTCGATCACTTCGCCAGAGCCTTGCCGATCTTCGGAACGAGAGCGTTCAGCAGGCTCACGAAGCGCTGGCCGACCCGCTTCGTCGTCGCGAGCACCTCGGAGTGAACGAGCGGCTCCGGGAGGATCCCCGCGGCCATGTTGGTGATCGTGGAGATGCCGAGGATCCGGACTCCCGCGTGCCGCAGGGCGATCGCCTCGGGGACCGTGGACATCCCGACCGCGTCGGCTCCGATCCGCGCGTACGCGCGGATCTCCGCGGGGGTCTCGTAGGACGGGCCCGAGTTACCGAGATAGACCCCTTCGCGGAGCGGAACTTTCAGGCTTCGGGCGGTCTCCTTCGCGAGCCGGCGGAGATCCTTGTCGTACACCACGCTCATGTCGGGGAAACGCGCTCCGAGCGCCTCCTCGTTCGCGCCGATGAGCGGGTTGGTACCAAAGGCGTTGATGTGATCGCGGATGACCATGAGGTCGCCCGGCTTGAAGGTCCGGCGGATGCCACCGGCGGTGTTCGTCAGGATGACGGCGCCGACCCCGAGGCGGGCGAGGACGCGGACGGGGAAGACGACGTCGGTCATCGCGCGGCCTTCGTAGAAGTGAACGCGGCCGGAGAGCACCGCCACCGGAGTCCGCCCGACGTCTCCGAGCACCAGCTCCCCCGCGTGGCCCACGACTCCGGAAGGGACTGGAAAGTGCGGGATGTCCTCGTAGGGAATCGCGATGCGGTTTGTCAGCTTCTCCGCAAATGACCCGAGCCCCGACCCCAGCACCAGGCCCACCCGGGGGACCGTGCCGCGCTTGCCCTGGATCCAGCGGGAGGAGTCGTCGAGGCGGCCGAGAAGAGCGGCCTCGGTCATCCGGAGATCAGACCGGCAATCGTCGCCGTCATGAAGGAAGCGAGCGAGCCGCCGAGGAGCGCGCGGAAACCGAGCCGCGCGATGTCGCCCTTCCGGGTGGGAGCGAGCCCGCCGATCCCGCCGATCTGTATCCCGATCGAGGAGAAGTTCGCGAAGCCGCACAGTGCGAACGACGCGATCAGGCGCGCCTTCTCCGACATGGCTGCCTGCACAGTGCTCATCTTCGCGTAGGCAAAGAACTCGTTGATCACCGTCTTGTTGCCGATCAGGTCGGCGACGGTCGCCGCGTCCGCGATCGGGACCCCCATCACCACGGCGAGCGGCCAGAGGATCCACGCGAAGACCTGCTGAAGCTGGAAGCCCGGATATCCGAAGAGGCCGCCAGCCCAGCCGAGAAAACCGTTCAAGAGCGCGATCAACGCGATGAAGGCGATGAGCATCGCGACGATATTGATGACGAGCATCATTCCCTGGGAGGCGCCGGTAGCCGCCGCGTCGATCAGGTTCGCGTGCGACTTTTCGACTTTGAGCGAGACCTTCCCCATGGTCACCGGGACCTCGGTCTCCGGCATGAGGATCTTGGCCATCATGATCGCGCCCGGGGCAGCCATGACGGACGCGGTGATCAGGTACTCCGCGGGGATGCCCATGGCGACGTAAGCGAGGAGAACCGCACCCGAGACGTGCGCCATGCCCCCCGTCATCATCGTCAGGAGCTCCGAGCGGGTCATCGTCGGAATGTAGGGAGCGATCAGGATGGGCGCTTCCGTCTGCCCGATGAAAACATTTGCCGCAACCGCGAGGGACTCCGCTCCCGAGACGCGCATCAGCTTCTGCATCACCCACGCCATCCCCTGCACGATCTTCTGCATGATCCCGAGGTAGTACAGGATCGTGAAGAACGAAGCGATGAAGATGATGATCGGAAGAACTTTGAACGCGAAGATGAAACCGCCGATCGGCATGCCCGTCGCCTCTCCGACCTTCTCCATGCGTCCCGTCAGCCAACCGAAGACGAACGCTCCCCCTTCGTCGGCATACGAGATCGCGCTGGTAATGGCCAGCGAGAACCGCTCGAGAGCGTTTTTCCCCGCCTCCCAATAGAGGACGAGAAAAGCGAACAGGACCTGGAGAGCGAATCCCCACAGCACGGTGTACCAGCGGATTGCCCGACGGTTGGCGGAGAATAAATAAGCGATCCCGAAAATGACGACGATGCCCGCGAGGCCGATCCACCGCATTCGATCCTCCTCTCGTCATCCCGGTTAAGGGCGGGCGGTTCGAGCGTCGAACTCCCGGCCCCGCCAGGTCAGTCGCCTTCGAATGAACCGGTGAAACAGGGACCGGACGATCAGCCCGGCCCAAACGGCGGCCATTATAGGGTGCGTCGCGGCCGCCCAGAGCGGATCCCCGAGCGTTCGCGCGAGGGCCGCGCGTACGAGGATGCTCGACACGAAGAGCGCCGCCGCGAGGCGGACGTCGGCGGCAGGAAGCGGCCCTCCGGCGGCAGCCGCGGCGAGCACGACCACCGGCGCGATCGCGACCGCGAGGAGCAACAGCGTCAACCCGAAGAGAACCGCTCCGCCTGATCCGCTATAGGCCCATGCGACGTTCTTCGTGAACCCGTTCCACACTTCCCGGAAGCCGCGATACATCCGGACGGCGACGCGGTCTTCGGCGCGGAACGCGGCGACGCGGAAGCCGGCGCGCTTTACCACGACGGCGAGACGCACGTCGTCCACGACCGAATCGCGGATTGCGGCGTGCCCTCCGATTGCGTCGTAGGCTCGGCGCCGGACGAGGTTCCCGGCGCCGGCCCCCATCGCGAGGGGGACCCTTCGCGACAGCGCGAGGAACCCGAACCCGAGGAACACCGCGACCGCGAGGAATGGCAGGAGAACGTTCTCCCAGAAGCCGCGGTTGTCGAATCGAGGAAAGAAGGCGAGGAGATCGAGCCGGCGATCCTCGAGAACGGTGACCGCGTCCCGGAGCGCCCGCGGATCGTAACGCACGTCGGCGTCGGCGAAGAGGAGGAGCTCGCCGTCCGCGGTTTGTGCGCCCAGGTAGAGCGCGTGGGGCTTGCCGAGCCAGCCGGCGGGAGGTTCGCTCCCGGCGATGATCGTGAGGCAGGAGTCTTCCGTAGCGAGCGCCCGGAGGATCTCCGGAGTCCGGTCGGTCGAGCGGTCGTCGACGACGATCACCTGGAGGTGCGGGTAATCCTGCGCGAGGTGCGACCGGACGGCGCTCTCGACGTCCTCTTCCTCGTTTCGCGCCGGGATCACGATCGAGACGCGCGGGAGCGCGCCCGGGGGCAGTGCTTTTGCCGCGCGTGAAAGCCGCGGGAAC
>JBKJVY010000127.1:0-2562 GCA_046717185.1 Thermoanaerobaculia bacterium | reverse complement strand
GCTCGAGGAAGCGCGCGCTGTTGGCGTCGAGCGCCTCCGCCGACAGCGTCTTGACCGCAGCAGTGAGGCGCTCGTCAAGCACGTTTCGCTCGGCGGACAGCTCGGCGCAGGTCTTGGCGAGCTCGCTCCGTAGCTCGATTACCTCGTCCGTACGCCGCCGCCGCTCCGCGAGCGCTGGACGCACGACGAGATAGGCGCCGAGGGCGCCGGCGGCGATCCCGAGTGCAAAGACAAGAACGACCATAGGGTCGAAGAACGGTAGAGACCCCGGCGGACGGAGCATCGGCGCGACCCGGGCGCAACCAAGGTGGCTGCTACCTTGCCGCGGCGATGGCCGACAAGCCCCGTGTCAAGGCGCCCAAGCAGCGCGCCACCCAGAGGGCGGCAGACCCGGGTCGGAAGCGCCGCCTGCTCATGCTGGTCGCGGGGACTCTCGTAATTCTCGCGGCCTTCGCCGGCGCCGTCGCCCTCCTCGGCCTCGGACGGGGCGGATCGAGCCCGGATGACGTTCGCGCCGACCTTGTCGCGGCCGGCTGCACGTTGCAAGTGGTGGACGCGCAGCCAGGCCAGCACTCGCTCTCGGCCGACGGCCGCGCGAAGTGGAACACCGACCCTCCCACGAGCGGTCCTCATTTCGGCGAAACCGTGATCTGGGGTGCGTACACGGAACCGCTCCAGCTCGCTCGCGTCGTCCACAACCTCGAGCATGGCGGCATCTCCGTCTTCTACGGCGACGAGGTGAACGAGTCCACCGTCGCGCAACTCCGTGGGTTCTACGACGAGCACGAGCGCGGGACCCTGCTCGCACCGTATCCCAAGCTGGGAGACAAGATCTCGCTCGGCGCCTGGGTTACCGACGGTGAGGATGCGAAGGGCTACCTGGCGAAATGCACGCAGTTCGACGGAGACGCGTTTTTCTCGTTCTTCAGCGGTTTCCAGTTCGAGGGGCCGGAGCGGTTTCCGGCGGACTCGCTCCTCCCGGGCGGCAGCTGACGCGGCGCTCCTACACTGCCTCCGCCGGGGTGGCGGAATGGGTGAGACGCGCCTGCCTTAAAAGCAGGTGTCCCTTAGCGGGACGTGTGGGTTCGACTCCCACCCCCGGCATCTAGCGCAGACCGAAATCCGCTCGCGCGGATTCCAGTCGCGCGGAAGTCCCTGCAGGCGCGTCTGCTTCGCGGCCGCGATGTTCCTGTCTGTTCTCACGCCCTCATGGCGCGGAGGCGGCGCCGGTAGACTCGGCGCGCCGTGGCGAGCCCGCCCGAAGCGCTTGCCCATACCCAGCTCGAGTGGGACACGCCGCTCTACCGCATGGCCGTCGCCCAGTTTGACCAGGCGATGCCGGTCGCGGACATCCCGGACGGCGTCGCCGAGCGTCTCCGCTACCCGGAGCGGTCGATCATCGTGAGCATCCCCGTGCGGATGGACGACGGAAGGCGGGTTGTCTTTCCCGGGTACCGAGTGCAGCATTCGAGCATCCTCGGGCCCACGAAGGGAGGCATCCGCTACGACTCCGAGGTGTCGCTCGGCGAGTGCGCCGCGCTCGCCATGTGGATGACCTGGAAGTGCGCGCTCCTTCGCCTTCCCTACGGCGGCGCGAAGGGAGGGGTGCGCTGCGAGCCGCGCGAGCTCTCGATCCACGAGATCGAGCGCTTGACGCGGCGCTTCACCTCCGATCTCCTGCCGGTCATCGGTCCGCAGGAGGACATCGCCGCGCCGGACATGGCCACGAACGAGCAGACGATGGCGTGGATGATGGACACCTACTCGATGCAGCGCGGATACGCGGTGCCCGAGATCGTCACTGGGAAGCCGATCTCGATCGGCGGGTCCATCTTTCGGCACGAGGCGACGGGAGCGGGCGTCGTGATGGTCATCGCGCGGGCGTGCGATCGTCTGGGGTGGTCGCTCCAGGGACAACGCTGCGTCGTCCAGGGATTCGGGAATGTCGGCAGCATCGCCGCACACGAGCTCCATGAGCTCGGAGCGACGGTCACCGGGGTCTCGGACGTCTCGGGTGGGATCCACTTCGAGGCGGGCCTCGATGTTCCCGCGCTCGAGGCCTACGCGCTCGCTCACGGCTCGCTGGAGGGCTGCGACGCGGGATTGCGGCTCACGAACGAGCAGCTTCTCGAGCTCGAGTGCGACATCCTCGTCCTCGCCGCGCGCGAGGATCAGATCACGGCGGACAACGCGCCGCGCGTGCAAGCGAAGATGATCGCGGAGGGAGCGAACGGCCCGACGTCACTCGGCGCCGACGCGATTCTCGCTGAGCGAGGGATTCTCGTCCTGCCCGACATCCTCACGAACGCAGGCGGCGTTACGGTGTCGTACTTCGAGTGGGTGCAGGATCTCGGCCGGCTCTTCTGGACGCGCGAGGAGATTCGCGCGAAGCTCGCCGAGAAGCTCTCCGATGCATTCGACCGCGTCTGGGATCTGGCCGACGAGCACGCGGTCACGCCGCGCACGGCAGCGCTCGTCTCGGGCATCCGCGAGGGCTCGGCCGCGCTCGAGGCAAGAGGGATCTTTCCGTGAGATCGCCACAGACCCCAGGTCGTGTAGGGG
>JBKJVY010000126.1:0-5441 GCA_046717185.1 Thermoanaerobaculia bacterium | reverse complement strand
AGACGACGCTCGCGCGGTTGATCGCCGCCCGGACTTCCACCCGGTTCCTGGCCTACTCCGCGATCGCGACCGGTGTGAAGGAAATGCGCGACGTGCTCGAGGCTTCCCGCGCGCTCCGCGCGAAGGCGGGGCAGGGGACAACCCTCTTCCTCGACGAGATTCACCGCTTCAATCGGGCCCAGCAGGACGTTTTCCTCCCGTACGTCGAGACCGGCGACGTGGTCTTGATCGGCGCGACGACCGAGAACCCCTCCTTCGAGCTGAACGGGGCGCTCCTCTCACGCTGCAAGGTCGTCGTCCTCGAGCCGCTTTCCCCGGAGGCCATCGCGCGGATCGTGCGGCGCGCTCTCGAGGACATTCCGCGCGGCCTCGGACCGCGTGACTTCCGGGTCGACGACGACGCGCTCTCCTTCATCGCTCAGGCTTCGGGGGGAGATGCGCGGCGAGCATTGAACCTGCTCGAGGCCGCGGCGGCCGACGCCGAGACCGCTAAGACGCGAACGATCGCCGCCGGCCGGCTGCGTGAGCTCCTTCAACGCAAGGTCCTCCTCTACGACAAGGCGGGCGAGGAACACTTCAACCTGATCTCCGCGCTCCACAAGT
The DNA here is from genome assembly GCA_046717185.1 of Thermoanaerobaculia bacterium. Classification (GTDB taxonomy): domain Bacteria; phylum Acidobacteriota; class Thermoanaerobaculia; order UBA5066; family Gp7-AA6; genus Gp7-AA6. The sequence goes on along the minus strand of JBKJVY010000126.1, from coordinate 4,838 downwards.
CCATGCGCGAGTCGGATCCGGACGCGACGGTCTACTGGACGGTGCGGATGCTCGAAGCGGGCGAGGAGCCGCTCTACCTCGCGCGGCGCATCGTGCGCTTCGCCTCCGAGGACGTGGGGCTCGCCGACCCGCGCGCGCTCTCCGTCGCCCTGGACGCGAAGGACGCGTACGACTTTCTCGGCTCGCCCGAGGGGGAGCTCGCGCTCGTCGAAGCGGCGGTTTACTGCGCGCTCGCGCCGAAGTCGAACGCGCTCTACGTCGCCCACAGCGAGGCGAAAAGGGACGTGTCGGAGAAGCCTGCCGAGCCGGTGCCGCTCGTCATACGCAACGCGGTGACGGGTCTCATGACCGACGTGGGGTACGGCCGGGGATACCGCTACGCCCACGACGAGCCGGAGGGGGTCGGCGGAATCGAATGCCTGCCGGATCGGCTCCGTGGAACGCGCTACTACCGCCCGGGTAGATCGGGGGAGGAAGCCGCGCTCGCGAAACGCCTGGACGAAGTTCTCGAGACGAGGCGGCGGAAGAGCGAAGCGGAGAACTGAGAACTATCCCTCCTCTCTCCTGTAGTTCGGCGCTTCTTTCGTGATGATGACGTCGTGCGGGTGCGACTCCTTGAGACCCGCGGACGTGACCCGAATCATCTTCGACTTCTCCCGCAGGTCCTCGATCGTGCGCGCTCCCGTCAGGCCCATGCCGCTCCGGATGCCGCCGGTCAGCTGGTGGATCAGACCCTCGACTGAGCCTTTGTAGGGGACCATCCCCTCGATTCCCTCCGGCACGAGCTTCGAGAGCGAGCCGTCCGTCGAGGCTTCGACTTCCATCGACTCCTGGAAATACCGGTCGGAAGAGCCGGACTTCATCGCCCCGAGCGACCCCATGCCGCGGTACGCCTTGAACGTTCGGCCCTGGTAGAGGATGGTCTCGCCGGGGGATTCCTCGGTGCCGGCCAGCAACGAGCCGATCATCACGACGTGGGCGCCGGCGGCGATTGCCTTGACGACGTCGCCGGAGAACTTGATCCCTCCGTCGGCGATGAGCGGGACGCCCGTGCCGCGGGTCGCCTTTGCGCACTCGCGAATCGCGTGGATCTGCGGGACCCCGGCGCCCGTGACGACGCGCGTCGTGCAGATCGAGCCGGGTCCGATCCCGACCTTCACCGCGTCGGCGCCGAGGCGCACGAGGTCACGCGCGCCCTCCTCCGTTGCCACGTTGCCCGCCGCGATCGGTGTCGACGAGAACTTCCGTCGCAGGGTCTTCAACGCATCGAGGACGCCCTGGCTGTGCCCGTGCGACGAGTCGAGAACGAGGAGGTCCACCTGCGCGCGGACGAGCTCGGCCGCTCGCTCGAGCATGTCCTTGCCGACGCCGACGGCCGCCCCGACGCGCAGCCGGCCGAGCCGGTCTTTCGCCGCGCTCGGGTACTTGATCGCCTTCTGGATGTCTTTGACCGTGATCAGGCCCTTCAGGTTCCCGGAGCGGTCGACGACGAGGAGCTTCTCGATGCGGTGACGGTGGAGGAGCTCCTTGGCCTGTTCGAGCGTCGTGCCGACGGGCGTGGTGATGAGACGATCCTTCGTCATGCGGGACGAGATCGGGCGGTCGGGGTGGGTCTCGAAGCGCAGGTCGCGGTTGGTGAGGATGCCGACGAGCTTCCCTTTCTCGTCGATGACGGGGACGCCGGAGATCTTGTAGCGCGCCATCACGTCCAGCGCCTCGGCGATCTTCTGCTCCGGCCGGACGGTAACGGGGTCCACGATCATCCCGGATTCGGACCGCTTCACCCGGTCCACCTCTTCCGCCTGCGCGGCAATCGAGAGGTTCTTGTGGATGACGCCAAGCCCCCCCTGCTGCGCCATCGCGATCGCGAGGCGCGACTCGGTGACCGTGTCCATCGCCGCCGACACGATCGGGATGTTGAGCGGGACCGCGTCGGTCAGCCGCGTCCGGATGTCCACGTCGCGCGGGTGGACGAGGGAACGGGCGGGCAGAAGCAGCACGTCGTCGAACGTGAGAGCGAGCGGCATCTCGTCGTCCGCGCGGCGGGCCGGCTTCCTTTTCGGCGCCATCAGGCGCCCGCCGCGGCCGCGCTGTGGCACTTCTTGAACTTCTTGCCGGAACCGCAGGGACAGGGATCGTTGCGGCCAACCTTCGGCGCGTTCCGGTGAATCGTTTCGACCTTTCCGTCGTGGCCGCCCGACGCCGCCGCGCCGTAGGAGTAGTTGACGTTCACGGCTCGCCGTGAGGGCAGCCCGACGGGCGCGCTGCGGGGCTCGTCGTCTACGAACTCACCCTCGGCCTCCCGGAGCACCGGCTGGAGCCGGAAGAGGTACTGAACGAACTGGTCCTCGATTCGCTCCTTCATGAGCGTGAAGAGCTCGAAAGATTCCTTCTTGTACTCGACCAGCGGATCCCGCTGCCCGTACCCGCGCAGCCCGATCCCCTCCTTCAGGTGGTCGATCGCGAGGAGGTGGTCCTTCCACTGCTGGTCGACCACCTGGAGCATTACGAAGCGCTCGTGGAGGCGCATGGTCTCCGGGCCGAGCACCCGTTCTTTCGCCTCGTACACTTCGTGCAGGTTGAGGACGAGCATCTCCCGGATCTCGTCCCGATTCTTTTCGGTGAAGTCGATCGACCCCGGAGAGATTCCGAAATACTCCTTCAGGTCGAGGTCGAAGGCGGTGAAGTCCCACTCCTGGGGACCCTTGTCCTCCGCGACGTTCCGGCCGAGGGTGTAGTCGAGGATCATCTCGGCGAGCGTCAGGATCTCTTCCTTGCCCTGCCGTCCCTTCAGGATCTCCCGGCGCAGCCCGTAGATCTCTTCGCGCTGCCGGTTCATGACGTCGTCGTACTCGAGCAGGTGCTTGCGGGTCTCGAAGTTCCGGCCCTCGACCTGCTTCTGGGCGCGCTCGATCGCGCGGGACACCATCCCGTGCTCGATCGGGACCCCTTCCTCCATGCCGAGCTTGCGCATGATGTTTTGCAGGCGGTCGGACCCGAAGATCCGCATCAGGTCGTCCTCCAGGGACAGGAAGAAGCGGGAAGAGCCGGGGTCTCCCTGCCGGCCGCTGCGCCCCCGGAGCTGGTTGTCCACGCGGCGCGACTCGTGCCGCTCGGTGCCCAGGATGTGTAGCCCGCCGGCCGAGAGGACAGTCTCGCGATCGTTCACCGCTTCGACGCGCAGGTTCGCGAGAAGCGCCGCGAACTCCTCGTCGGATTTCGTTTCGGCCCGCCGGTGGTCCGCGAACGCGTCGGGGTTTCCCCCGAGGACGATGTCGGTGCCCCGTCCCGCCATGTTCGTCGCGATCGTGACGGATCCGGACTTGCCCGCCTGCGCGACGAACTCGGCTTCCTTCTCGTGGAACTTCGCGTTCAGCACGACGTGCGGCACCTTGCGCTCTTTGAGTATCGCCGAAAGTCGTTCCGATTTCTCGATCGACACGGTGCCGACGAGGACCGGCTGGCCCTTCTCCCGGCACGCGCCGATCTCCTCGGCGACGGCCTCGAACTTCTCCCGCTCCGAAGCGTAGACGACGTCCTGGTGGTCCGTGCGGACCATCGGCTGGTTCGTCGGCACCACGACGACGTCGAGCTTGTAAATCTGGTGGAACTCGCCCGCCTCGGTGTCGGCGGTACCGGTCATGCCCCCCAGTCTTTCGTACAGCCGGAAGTAGTTCTGGAGGGTAACTGTCGCGAGCGTCTGATTCTCGCGCTCGATCTTCACCCCCTCCTTCGCCTCGACGGCCTGATGGAGTCCGTCCGACCACCGCCGTCCCGGCAGCACGCGTCCGGTGAACTCGTCGACGATCAGCACCTGGCCGTCCTTCAGCATGTAGTCGACGTCTTTCCGGTAGAGCGCATGCGCGCGGAGCGCCTGCTCGGTGCCGTGGAGCAGGTCGATGTTCGTGAGTTCGTACAGGTTCTTGACGCCGAGGAGTTTCTCCGCTTTCACGACCCCTTCCTCGGTGAGCACGGCGGTCCGCGATTTCTCGTCCACGAGAAAGTCGCCCGTGGTCGTCTTGTTGCCGTACTTGTCCTTGGTCTCCTCTCCCTTGACGAGCCTCGGAATGATCCGGTTGCACCGGTAGTAATTATCGGTGTTTTCCTCGGAGGGCCCGGAGATGATGAGAGGGGTTCTCGCCTCATCGATCAGGATGGAGTCCACCTCGTCGACGATGGCGTACACGTGTCCGCGCTGGACCATCGACTCGAGCTCGAATTTCATGTTGTCGCGCAGATAGTCGAAGCCGAACTCGTTGTTCGTCCCGTAGGTGACGTCCGCGGCGTAGGCCTTCTGGCGCTCCTGGTCGGAGAGGGAGTTCTGAATGCAGCCGACGGTCAACCCGAGGAAGCGATAGATCCGGCCCATCCACTCGGCATCGCGACGGGCCAGGTAGTCGTTGACGGTCACGACGTGGACGCCGCGGCCCGTGAGCGCATTCAGGTACACGGGCATGGTGGCGACGAGCGTCTTGCCCTCGCCCGTCTTCATCTCCGAGATCTTGCCCTGGTGGAGGACCATGCCGCCGATCAGTTGGACGTCGAACGGCCGCATCCCGAGCGCGCGCACGGATGCCTCCCGGACGACCGCGAACGCCTCGTCGAGGAGCTCGTTCACCGCCCTGGCCCGCGCCTCCTTCAACTCCTCTTCGGGTACTCCCTCGAGTCGGGCGGCCAGGCGTCCCCGCAGGTCCGCCGTCTTACCCCGGAGGTCGTCGTCCGACAACGCCTTCATCGCCGGCTCGAACGCGTTGATCCGCTCGACCCCCGGCAGGAGCTTCTTGATGTCGCGCTCGTGCTGGGTGCCGAAGACCTTGGCGAGGACGCGGTCGATCATT
>JBKJVY010000125.1:0-2705 GCA_046717185.1 Thermoanaerobaculia bacterium | reverse complement strand
CCAACCCGCTTGCCGGCCTCGCCTTCGATCTCGAGGGTCCCGACTCGCACCACCTGACCCAGCCTCCGGCGCCGACGATCGCGAGCGGCGAAGGGGGGGGCGAGCTGGGAGAGTGCTATTGGATGGCGCTCTCCCGCGACGTGCCGTTCGTCGACTGGAGCACGAGCCCCGTCATCGCCGACGCGCTGGCGGACCTCTCGCGGTTCCCCGACTTCCGCGGCCCAAAGAGCGCGGGTCGTGTTACTCCGGAGACGATCTTCCGCGGCTCGACCGCCGGCGACGTCGTCGGCCCGTACCTGTCGCAGTTCCTCTGGATGGACATCCCGATGGGAGCGCTGCGCATCCCGCAGCGGATGTGGACGCTGCCCGCGGGCCGCGACTTCCTGACGAGCTACGACGACTGGCTCGCCGTTCAAAACGGGCTCGAGGTCGGCCCCTACCCGCCCGACACGACCGCGCGGTACATCCGCAACTTGCGCGACCTGGGCGAGTGGGTCCACGTGGACGCTCTGTATCAGGCGTATCACCAGGCCTGCCTGATCCTGCTCGGTGCGGGCGCGCCCTTCCAGGGCGGGATGCCGTACGCCGAGTCGGCGACCCAGTTCGGGTTCGGCACTTTCGGCGGGCCGCACATCCTGTCGCTCGTCACGGAGGTCGCGACGCGCGCCTTGAAGATCGTGTGGTACCAGAAGTGGTTCGTGCACCGGAGGCTCCGACCGGAGGCGTTTGCCGGTCTCGTCCACAACACGAAGAGGGGCGCCGCGAACTACCCGGTGAGCCGCGACGTTCTCAACTCGTCGGCGCTCGACGCCGTCTGGTCCCGCTTCGGGAGCTACCTACTCCCGGTCGCGGCGCCTGAAGGCTCCCCCACGCACCCGTCGTACGGCGCGGGCCACGCGACGGTCGCGGGCGCGTGCGTGACGATCCTGAAAGCGTGGTTCGACGGCTCCTACGTTCTGCGCCGTCCGGTCGTGGCGGATGCGGCGGGGACGTCGCTCCTCTCCTATCCGGGTCCGCCCCTGACCGTCGGGAACGAGCTCGACAAGCTCGCGGCGAACGTCGGCATCGGCCGCAACGCCCTCGGCGTCCACTATCGGTCCGACTACTGGCAGTCGCTCCTCCTGGGCGAGCGGCTGGCGGTGGGCATCCTCGAAGAGCAGCGCGACACCTACCGCGAGCTCTGCGAGTTCTCGTTCACCGGATTCGAGGGGCAGACGATCACGGTCTAAGAACGGAGACCGCTGTCATCCCGAGCCCTTCGCCCCCGTGTGTCATCCCGAGCCCTTCGCTCTCCTTGTCATCCCGAGCGCGGCGAGGGATCTGGTTCCCTCGAGCCACGGATTCCTCGTCGCTTCACTCCTCGGAATGACAGGGGTTTTGTCATCCCGAGCGCAGCGAGGGATCTGGTTCCCTCGAGCCACAGATTCCACGTCGTTACGCTCCTCCGAATGACAGGACGTGGTTCGTGACCGACGAGCCCGAGAACGCCACCTCGACCCTCCGAGACGCGTTGCGCGCCGCGCCCGTGGCCGCGTACCGTGACTTCTTCCGCCTCCAGGAAGACCTTCGCGACCGAGGCGACGCCGAGTCCGCCCGCGCTCTCGCCGAGGAGCTGTGGACCGCGCTCCCTGAGCTCTCGTTCGAGTCGGAAGTCGAGACCGCGCGTTTCCACCACAATGTCGCTGTCTTCTTCGGCAGCCCGGGCGACGCCGCGGACCTGTCGCGCGCGCGGCAATGCTTCGACGTCGCCCTCGCCTGGTGGCGCGAGCCGGAAGAGACGGGCTGGCACGCCCGCGTCCTCCACAACTTCGCGACGGCGCTCGCGAACCTGGGGACGACCGAGTCCGAGCTCGACCAGGCGATCGATCTCTTCGAGCGCGCGCTCGTGTGGCGCACGAAGGACCGGGAGATCGCACGCGCCGTCACGCTTCACCACCTCGGTATCGCCTGGCGGCGCCGCGCGGAGCTGGCGCCCGAGAGCGCCGCGGACGACCTCGAGCGGAGCGCCCACGCGCTCACCGAGGCCGCGGCGATCCGGAAGCGGCACGGGCTCTGGGAAGGGCGCGCTCTCTCGCTCTTCCACCTCGCCGTGTCGCTCGAAAGATTAGCGGCCGACGAGCCGGGCATCGTCCGCGAGGAAGCCCGCCGGCACTACGCCGACGCGGCGGCTGCCTTCGAGGCTTTGGGGATGGAAACGCAGGCGGAGGTCGCGCGAGTGCGGCTTCGCACACTCGACTGAGACGTCTCCCACACAGCCTCCGACGAGAGTTGTGTGGCTGAGTCCGCCGAGAAAAAGTTCGTGCTCGCCGGCCAGCCTTGGTGTAGTTTGCCGCTACCCAAAAAATCGAATCTCACGCGTCGCAGGCTGGAGGAGAAAACATGTGTAAGCGAACAGGAACCACTCGCGGCACTCGTGCGGCACTGCTTCTGGCGGCGGCGCTCGGACTCGTCGTCGGAACGGCTCAGGCACAGCACGTCACCGGTTTTGTGGCCGTCAAGACGTGTCCCGCGTCGGTCGCGTCGGGCGCCAGCTTTCAATGCACGTTCTCGATCGAGAATAACGACGATCAGCACGGCGTCATCAACCTGAGCGTCACGAATACCGTTCCCCACCCGGGCGGTCCGACCGCCGCTGTGGCTTGCCTGCAGGGGGGCGTTGCCGTCACAAACCTGGGGGTTGCGGGAACATCGACGGACTCCTGCGC
>JBKJVY010000124.1:0-4128 GCA_046717185.1 Thermoanaerobaculia bacterium | reverse complement strand
TCATCGCGGACGAAACCGCGGTTCCGCTGCTCCGTCTCTCGGGGCCTCCGGCCCGTTATCCCCTCTCGAACCACCTCTTTGCGCTCGCTTCTCACCTCGTTTTCGGCTGGACGGCGGAGATGGTGCGGCGGCGTCTGAGGTGGGAGCGATGAGGAGAGGACCGGGAAAGAAGTCGAAGTCGAACAAGCTCGCTAGCTACGACGCCCTCGTCATCGGGGCCGGACAGGCGGGGCCGCCGCTCGCGATCGCCCTCGCGAAGAAGGGATGGCGCGTCGCCCTCGCCGAACGGAAGCTTCTTGGCGGCTCCTGCGTCAACTTCGGCTGCACGCCGACGAAGGCCGTCATTGCGTCGGCTCGCGTCGCGTGGCTCGCCCGCCGGGCGGGCGAGTTCGGAATCCGCATCCCTTCCGTCGAACCCGACCTCGGAGCGGTGCTCGAACGGGCCCGCGGGATCGTGACACAGAGTCGCGCTGGGCTGCGAGAAGCCCTCGCGAGCGAGAAGAGTCTGACGCTCTTCCCGGGTCACGCGCGGTTCGAAGGGCGTGAGACCGACGCGTTCCGTGTCCGGGTCGGCGACAGAGTGGTGCTCGCGCCGCGGGTCGTGATCGACACCGGTACCCGAAGCCGGATTCCACGGGTCCCCGGCCTCGAGAAGATCGACTTCCTCACGGCGGAAAACTGGATCGACCGGCCGGAGCTCCCCGAGCACCTTGTGATCCTCGGCGGCGGCTACACCGGCCTGGAGATGGCGCAGTTTTACAAAAGGATGGGCAGCCGCGTCACGGTCGTCGAACGAGCCGCGGAGATCGTCGATCGCGAGGACGAAGACGTGTCGCAAGCGATTCGCGCGTTGCTCGAGTCCGAGGACGTCGCGTTTCGACTGGGAACGAAGGTCGCGCGCGTCCGGACGGCCGGCGGCGGCGTCCGCCTGTCCCTGACGAGCCGGAGCGGGCGGGAGTCCCTCGCCGCTTCGCACGTTTTCGTCGCGACCGGACGCCAGCCGAACACCGACGACCTCGGACTGGAAGAGATCGGGCTCGAGCGCGACCGCGACGGGACGATCCCGGTGGACCGCCGGCTCGCAACCCGTGTGCATGGCGTCTGGGCGGCCGGAGACGTGCGTGGCGGGCCGATGTTCACCCACACGGCGTGGGACGACTATCGCATCCTGCTCTCCCGGCTCGCCGGAGATCGCAGCCGCACCACCCACGGCCGGATCGTTCCTTATGCGATCTACACGGATCCTCAGCTCGGGCGCGTCGGGATGACCGAGTCCGAAGCGAGAGCGGCGGGCCGCAACGTGCGGGTCGGTCGATTCGAGCTGCGCAACAACGGGAAGGCGAAGGAGATCGGCGAGACCGAGGGCTTCGTGAAAGTTGTCGTCGACGCGCGGTCCGACCGGATCCTCGGCGCGGCCGTACTCGCCTCGGAAGGAGCGGAGCTCGTCCACCTGTTCGTGGCCGTCATGAACGCCCGTGCACGGTCGGCTGTGATACGCGACGCGATCCACGTTCACCCGACCCTCGCGGAGGCGGTGCAGAGCGCCGTCTCCGCTCTCGCGTGACGGGGGAAGCCGGCTTCGCCCGCAGCTCCCAGCTCGCCGTCGAGCTGGCGAAGCTCCAAAGAGATACGTTCGGCTACTTCCTTCACGAGGCCAACCCGGGCAACGGCCTCATCCGCGACAACACCCGTTACGGCTCGCCCTCGTCGATCGCCGCGGTCGGCCTCGGACTGGCGTGCTATCCCATCGCGGCCGAACGCGGGTTTCTCACTCGCGAGGAGGCGGCGGAGCGAGTCCTCGTCACGCTGAAGTTCTTCGCCGAGAGCCCGCAGGGATCGGAGTCCGACGCCGCCGGATACCGCGGTTTCTTCTACCACTTTCTGGATTTGCGCACCGGGCGGCGGGCGCACGGCTGCGAGATCTCGACGATGGACACGGCCATCCTGATCGCGGGAGCCCTGACGGCGGCAGAATACTTCGACCGCTCGAACAAGGAGGAAGCGGCGATCCAGCGCGTTGCCGACTCGCTCTACCGGGAAGTGGACTGGCTGTGGGCCCTCGACGGGGGACTCACTCTGCGGCACGGCTGGAGGCCGGAGAGCGGGTTTCTTCCGTACCGCTGGCAGGGCTACAACGAAGCCCTGATCCTCTACGCTCTCGCACTCGGCTCACCGACGCATCCTCTTCCCGTCGAGAGTTACGCCGCCTGGAGCGCAACCTACGAGTGGAGAAAAGTCTACGGAATCGAGTACCTGTACGGAGGACCTCTCTTTCTGCACCAGCTCTCCCAAGGCAGGAACGACTTCCGGGGCATCCGGGACGAGTTCATGCGGCAGCAGGGGATCGACTATTTCGAGAACAGCCGCCGAGCCACCCTGGTGCAGCAGCGGTACGCCGAGCACAACCCGCGGGGATTCCGCGGGTACTCGTCAAGGATCTGGGGGGTCACCGCGAGCGACGGGCCGGGGCCGGCTGTAAGGAAGATCGGCGGCCGCGTGCGCCGGTTCTTCGACTACTGCGCGCGCGGGGCGCCGGACGGCCCCGACGACGGGACGCTTTCGCCGTGGGCGGTGGTCGCGTCCCTCCCCTTCGCGCCCGAGATCGTCCTGCCGACGATCACGAGCTTTCTCGAGCGGCACCCGGACATGAGAGCCCACTACGGCTTTCTTTGCAGCTTCAACCCGACGTTCGCCGCGTCGGGGGGCGGGCGGAGGGGCTGGATCTCCAGGGGGTACTACGGTCTCGATCAGGGCCCCGTCGTGCTCATGATCGAGAACTTCGCGACCGGGATGATCTGGAACCTGATTCGTCGGTGCCGGCCGATCGTCGAGGGTCTGCACCGGGCCGGGTTCACCGGCGGGTGGCTCGATGAGAGCGCGCTCCAAAGTCCGAAATAAGGCGGAGGAAAAGCTGGCAGCGGCCTTGCTCGAAACTCTGCCGGAAAGGAGAACTCCTCATGAAATGCGAGCACCGCGGATGCAATTGCGAAGGAGCGACGGTCGAACGCGCGGAGAAGAAGTTCTGCAGTCCGACGTGCGCCGACATGGAGACGTCGGGCCGGCACGGGGCAAGCTGTCCGTGCGGCCATCCGGACTGCTCCCTGCCTAGCCGTTAGACGGCGGGGCGCCGGCGCCGCCACGCCCTTGCGGGTGGGCGGCGGAACTGCCGGACGACGAGCTCGAAGGCGCCGACACTCCGACTCCACGAGTCGCCTCCGAGCGCGTCTCTCCTGACCTTCCTTCGGGTCGCCGCGATCTCTTCGACGGCGATGTGAACCTCTTCGAGCGCGGCGCGCGGGGCGCCGACTCGACCGCGGACGTCACCCGGCCGGGGCGAACTCGGTTTCTAGGGGCCGCGGCGGACAAGCCCGAGGATGAGCACGATGACGGCGACGACGAGGATCAGGTGGATCAACCCGCTCGACACCTTGAACGCGAAAAAGCCGAGCAGCCAGAGCACGAGTAGGACTACGAAGATGGTCCAGACCATGGCTCCCCCTTTCAGTTCCCCGGATATCGATTCTAGTCTCGCCGCCGATTCGGGAGGACTGCGACCAAGAAAAGGCCCGCGTTGCCGCGGGCCCGTGAGAAATCAAGTCGAAGCTTCTCAGTGTCCCCGAACGCGGTTGAAGGCGTCGCGGGTGGCATCCTTGACGTCGTACCAGCCCTCGCGCGCTTTGCCCTTGGCCTTGTCCCAGCCGCGCTCGAGATCCGTCTCGACATCCTCGAACTTGCGATCCTTGAACTGAGGATTGCTGGCGCTCTCCCAGCCATACCGATAGGCCGGCTCGTACTCGTCATACGCCTTGCCGGACTTGTAGTAGGGGCGGGAGTTGTACGTCTTGCGCCAGTACGCGTCCTCGACGGTCGGGTTCACGGCCTCGGCAACGGCATGTCCCGCCGCGCCGCCCGCGATTCCACCCGCGATTCCACCGACGACTGCTCCCACCGGACCACCGACCGCGCCGCCAATGGCCGCGCCCGTCATCGCGCCGCCGACGGCGCCCGTGCCTGTTCCGATCGGATGCGAACCTGGCTCACCCGTCAGCGGATCGCGGTTCGCGTCCGGTGTCAGGTCCAGACCTCTTCTGTTTTCGTCCATGTGTAAGTCTCCTTTCATGGAGTTTT
>JBKJVY010000123.1:0-6270 GCA_046717185.1 Thermoanaerobaculia bacterium | reverse complement strand
CCGAGCGAGATCCAGCGGTAGAACGTCTGGACGTGGTGGGCGCCCGAGGCGAACGCGCCGAGCCCGACGTCGAAGATCGCACCGAGTGCGAAGACGCACGAGAGCGCCACGGAGCCGACTCCAACCGCCGTGTGAATCGCTTTGAACCGCGGCTCTCCCTCCGCGTGCTCGTGCGCGTGGGGGTGGCCCGGGGCGACGCTGGACTCCGCCGCCGGTTGCTCGCCGTGCGCCGGCGTGCCGTGGGCGACCCCCTTCGTCCGGTGAGAAACGAGGTAGAGCAGCCCGTTCACGAGGAACCCCGCGAGCGGGAAGAGCGGGACGAGAAAGAGGAAATCCCTCATCCGCGCATCGAGCTCGCCTCTTCCACGTTCAGCGTGCGCCGCTGACGGAAGAGAGAAATCGTCAGCGCGAGCCCGATCGCAGCCTCCCCCGCGGCAATCGTGATCACGAAAACGGAGAAGACCTGCCCGGTCAGATCCGAAAGCCGCCGGGAGAACGCGATCAGGTTCAGGTTGACCGCGTTCAGCATCAGCTCGACCGACATGAGGACCGTGAGGAGATTGCGCCGCACCAGCACTCCGAAGAACCCGATCGAGAACAGGAGAAACGAGACGATCAGGTAATGGTTGATCGTGATGTTCATGCTTCCCACCTGTCATCCCGAGCCAGGCGAGGGATCCGACAGCGAAGCTGTCGTCCTGAGCGAAGCGAAGGATCTCTCAAAGAGATTCCTCGGCCCTGCAGGACCTCGGAATGACAGAGAGCAAGCATCAGTCCGCCTTCTCCGCGGACCGCTTCCCGAGCACCACAGCGCCGACCATCGCCACGAGCAGAAAGACCGAGGCCACCTCGAACGGCAGCAGATAGTCGCGGTAGAGCACCCAGGCGACGGCCTCCGTATTGCCGACGAGCTTGCCGCCTACCGTCCGAAACGCGTCGGGGTTCTCGGCGATCACGGGGAATTTCTCGGTGCCGAGGACGTAGAGGAAGGGGACGAGGAACACGAGCATGAAGAGAAGGGCCACGTCCCACTGGTGCTGGAACGTGACGGCTTCCTGGATGTCGCGCTGGTGGACGAGCATGATGACGAAGAGGAAGAGGACCATGATCCCGCCCGCGTAGACGAGGATCTGGACAGCACCGACGAACTCCGCCTGCTGGAGGAAGAAGATGCAGGCGACGAGCAGAAATGAGGAGAGGAGAAAGAGCGCGGAGTGGATCGGGTTTCTCGCGACGACGACGGCAATCGCGGTCGCGAGCGCGAGCACCGCGAAGATGACGAAGGCCCAGCCGGCTCCGCCGGTCAGGAGAGCGCCGGGGAGGGTCTCCGCCGCGGTCATAAAGGCTGACCCGGCTCGCTCTTCCGCAACCCGTCAGCCCTGCTCGACGACCGTGAACGGCTTGACGTTGGGAGCGGCGCGCCAATCTGTCAGCTTTCGGATGTCCAGGTAGAGCGAGTCGTTCCGGTCGTATGACGCCATCTCGTACGTCTTCGTGGTGAGCCAGATCGACTTCGGGTTGGTCGGGCAGGCTTCCTCGCAGAGCTGGCAGAACATGCACCGCTTGAGGTCCACGTCGAAGCGGTCCAGCACCTTCGCCGACTTGCCCTCCGGGGTCTTCTCGTTGTGCCAGTCGATATAGATGATGTTGATCGGGCACTCGATCGCGCAGAGGGTGCACTTGATGCACCGCTCTTCGTCGAGGCGGAACATCCCCCGGAAGCGGTCGGAGGGAAGCTTCTTCTGCTCGGGATACTGGATCGTCACCTTCTTGGTGAAGAGGTGCCTTCCCGTCACGCTCAACCCGTCGAAAAGGTCGAGGAGCGTCAGCTTGTCGAGCCACTTCTTGAGAGCCATCAGGTCGCCTCCGGAGCGGACGCGGGCACCGCCGCCAGCCGCTCGCGCCGGGCAAGCTTGCGGCGCAGCTTCGCCAGCAGAAACATCGATACGAACAGGCCGCCAAAGATATACGACAGCACGAACATCCCGTCGCTCCTCCCCGGCGTCAGGAGAACGGCGAGGGCGACGATCACGATGTTGGCGAGGGCGAGAGGGATCATCCACTTCCAGCCGAGCGCCATGAGCTGGTCGAAGCGGTAGCGCGGGAACGTCGACCGGAACCAGATGTAGCAGAAGATGAAAAACCCCGTCTTGATCAGGAACCACCCGAACGGCGGGACGACCCCAAGGAAATTGAGCGCCTCGACGTTCGGGAACGGGGGCAGCCAGCCGCCGAAGAACACCGTGACCGCCACGCAGGATATGACGATCATCGCGACGTACTCGCCGAGAAAGAAGAAGGCGAACTTGACGCCGGAGTACTCGGTGTTGAACCCGGAGACGAGCTCCGACTCCGCCTCGGGCAGGTCGAACGGGTTTCGGTTCGTCTCGGCGACGCCCGACACGAAGTAGAGGAAGAAGGCGAGGAGACCCGGAAAGACGAACCACAAGCCCAGCCGCTCCTGGCGCTGCACGATCTCCACCATCGAGAGGGATCGCGTCATGATCAGCACCGACACGAGCGCGAGGCCCATCGGGACCTCGTAGGAAACGAGCTGCGCCGCCGAACGCAGGCCCCCGATGAGCGAGTACTTGTTGTTCGACGCCCAGCCCCCCAGGATGATCCCGTAGACGCCGATCGACGTGATCGCGAGCAGGAAGAGCAGCCCGACGTTGATGTCCGCCACCCACAACGGCGTGCGGACCCCCCCGATCCGGATGGCCGGCCCGAAGGGGATGACGGCGAGCGCCGTCAGCGCGGGAACGACCGCGAGGACGGGGGCGAGGAAGTGGACCGCCTTCTCGGCGCGGGCCGGAGTGATGTCTTCCTTCGTCACGAGCTTCAGGAGGTCGGCGACCCCCTGGAGGAGCCCCTTCGGGCCGACCCGGTTCGGTCCGAGGCGCGCCTGCATGAACCCCATGAGGCGCCGCTCCGCGAGGCCGATGACGCAGCCGACGCCCGCCGGAACGACCGCGACGAGGATCACGACCTTCAGATAGGTGAGGAAAGTCGGCGTGAGGATCTTCATGCCGCGCTCACCGGTCCACCTCGCCGAGCACGATGTCGATCGTTCCGATGAGCGCGACGAGGTCGCTCACGAGATGGCCCTTCGCGAGCCGCGGCAGCACCTGCAGGTTGATGAACGACGGCGGGCGGACGTGCATCCGATACGGCCGGTTCGTCCCGTTCGAGACGCAGTAGAAGCCGAGCTCCCCCTTGGGGCTCTCGATCGAGGCGTAGACCTCTTCCGCGACCGGCTTGATGACGCGGGGCACCTTCCCGCGGATCTCGCCCGGCTCGAGCCGCTCGAGGCACTGCCGGAGGATGCGGACGCTCTGCCGCATCTCCTGGACGCGGACGATGTATCGGTCGTAAGTGTCGCCGTTCACCCGGGTGGGGATCGCGAAGTCGAGCTCGTCGTAGCACTCGTAGGGCTGCGCGCGCCGAAGGTCCCATTCGACGCCCGAGGCGCGCAGGACCGGCCCCGTCACGCCCCACTCGATGCACTCCTCCCCGGAGATCACGCCGATCCCGACGGTCCGCTTCTTCCAGATCCGGTTGTCGGTCAGGAGCTGCTCGTAGTCGTCGATGCGCGAGGGGAGGTCGTCGATGAACTCCATCAGCCGCTCGACCCAGCCGGCTGTCAGGTCGAACGGAAGCCCCCCGATCCGCATGCAGTTCAGCGTGAGCCGTGCGCCGCAGTACTCCTCGAAGAAGTCGAGGATCTGCTCCCGCTCCCGGAAGGCGTACCAGAACGGGGTGACGGC
Source organism: Thermoanaerobaculia bacterium (assembly GCA_046717185.1). Classification (GTDB taxonomy): domain Bacteria; phylum Acidobacteriota; class Thermoanaerobaculia; order UBA5066; family Gp7-AA6; genus Gp7-AA6. The sequence goes on along the minus strand of JBKJVY010000123.1, from coordinate 2,503 downwards.
GCCGAGGTCGAGCCCCGACGTCCCCAGCCACACGAGGTGCGAGGAGAGCCGCTGCAGCTCGTCGAGGATGACGCGCACGAGCTGAGCACGGCGCGGAATCTCGACGCCGAGCAGCTTCTCGATCGTCAGGCAGTACGCGTGGTTGTTCGTGGCCGCCGCGACGTAGTCGAGCCGGTCGGTGTGGGGAATCCCCATCGGGTACGTCTCGGTCTCGAAGAGCTTCTCGGTGCCGCGGTGGAGGTAGCCGATGTCCGGCTTCGTCTCGAGGATCTTTTCGCCGTCCACTCGAATCACGAGCCGCAGGACCCCGTGCGTGGACGGGTGCTGCGGCCCGAAGTTCAGCTCCATCTCCTGGACGTCGAAGAGCGTCGGGGGGTGGACGTCCACGGGGACCGACTCGGCCGCCGCAAGCGCCGCCGCGCGCATCTCCCCGGAGGTGTGGGCCGCCAGGCCCTTCTCCGCCTCGGTCAGCGGCCGATCGTCGCTCATGACACCGTCTTCCGGTTCGGATCGTCCGGGGCCGGGCCTCCCCCTTCGGGCCACTCCTCCGGGTAAACCGCCGCGCCCGTATCGATGCCTTCGACCGGAAAGTCCTTACGCAGCGGGTAGCCGTGGAATCCCTCCCACGTAAGGATCCGGCGCAGGTCCGGGTGGCCGGCAAACGGAATACCGAACATGTCCCACGTCTCCCGCTCCGGCCAGTTCGCCGCGAGAAAGACTTCCGCGATCGAGGGGACCTCTTCCCCGTCGCCGACTCCGCACTTGACCCGGATCCGGTCGTTCTTCGAGAACGAGTAGAAGTGGTAGACGACATCGAAGCGGGGTTGGCGGTCACGCCAGTCGACCGCGGTGACGTCGACGCAGTAGCGGAAGTCTTCGACGTCCTTCAGGTGCCGGGCGACGGCGGCGACCTTCTCGCGCGCGACGACGACCGTGACCTGCCGCGCGAACTCCTTCGCGGAGACGACGGAGCCGGGGACGCCGGACCGGAGAGACTCGACCCAGGGGTGCAGGGAGGCGTCCGTCGCCTCGACCTTCTTCGGCGGCGCCGGCTTGGGGGCGGCGGCGGCAGGAGCTGCGGGCGCAGGCTCGGCCGGCGCGCCCGACTCGGGGGGGACGGGCGGGGGCGTCTCCTCGGCCACTCCGGACCCCGGCCCTACGACGCTTTCCGGATGACCTTCATCCGGTCGATCTTCTTCTGGAGCGCCATGATGCCGTAGATGAGCGCCTCGGGGCGCGGCGGGCAGCCGGGGACGTAGACGTCGACGGGGATGATCCGGTCGACGCCCTGCGTCACGGCGTAGGTCCGATAGGGGCCGCCGCACGTCGCGCACGAGCCCATCGCAATTACCCACTTGGGCTCGGGCATCTGGTCGTAGAGCCGCTTGACGATCGGCGCCATCTTCTCCACGACCGTGCCGGCGACGATCATCAGGTCGGACTGCCGCGGTGTCCCGCGAAAGACCTCCGCCCCGAACCGGGCGAGGTCGTGCCGGGAGTCCATGGTGGCCATCATCTCGATGGCGCAGCAGGCGAGGCCGAACTGCATGGGCCAGATCGAGGACCGGCGGGCCCAGTTGATCACCGAGTCCACCGAGGTCGTCAGGACGTTGTCGTTGAAGCGGTTGTCGATCAGCCCCATCTCACCCTCAGGCCCAGTCGAGCGCCTTGCGTTTCCACACGTAGACGTACCCGATCACGAGGATCGTGATGAAAATCAGCATCTCGATCAGCCCGAAGAGGCCGAGCCGGTGAAACATGATGGCCCAGGGAAAGAGAAAGATCGTCTCGACGTCGAAGATGACGAAGAGGACCGCGATCAGGAAGTAGCGGACCGAAAAGCGCGTGTCGAGCGCGAAAGAGGTCGGCTCGATTCCGCACTCGTAAGGCTCGAGCTTCGCGGGGTTGGGCTTTCGCGTTTGGAGGGCCTTCGCGAGGAAGATGGTGGCGAGGGGGAGCGCCGCCGCGAGCAGCGCGAAGATGAGGATGGGGAGGTAATCCGTCACCGGCGCGGCATTGTATCGGAGGGATGCAGTGAATCAAGCTCAGGCGATCAGATCCCGCGCGACTGAACGAGGACGGATATCTCGTCACCCATCCCCGCCGGATCGACGAGCCGATAGACGCGCCACTTCTCGGCTTCGTTTCCCACGAAGTCGAAGATGCCCGACTCGGTCAGGTAGCGTCCCTGTCGAATCGGGCCTTCCGTCGAGAGTCCCTCCGACTCCCCCACCGCGATGAGCTCGTCCCAGTCGACGTGTGCGGTCAAGTCTCGCTCGCCCGGCCGCTCGAGCGGATCGCCGCCGCGCCGGCCGCCCTCGTGCACCGCGAGAGTCCCCGACGGCCGAGCGAGCGGATGGTAGAGGGTGCGCGCGCGGTGACCGTAGTCGAAGAGGACGATCCGCCCGCGCGCGAGAGCCCGCGCGAGATGACGGTGGAGCGCGGACGCGGCGGGCCGGATCTCGGCTAACTGCCCGGCTTCGAGCACGACGCCGCGTGCCGA
>JBKJVY010000122.1:0-5225 GCA_046717185.1 Thermoanaerobaculia bacterium | reverse complement strand
TGATGCACGCGAAGACGATGGTGGTGGACGGTGTCTTCGCGACGGTCGGCTCGACGAACTTCGACAACCGGTCCTTCCGACTCAACGACGAGCTCGACCTCGCGGTCTACGACGAAGGCGTCGCCGGACGCCTGGAGCAGATGTTCGGAGAGGACATCGGGAAGTCCCGCGCCTACACCTACGAACAGTGGGCCAATCGCCCTGTCCTCGAACGGATCACTGAATGGGTCCTCGTCCCGATTCGATCGCAGCTCTAGCAGTTGTTGCCAGGCCCCCGGCAACTGACAGAGAGAACAAACCTCGTAACGATTTGTGGGAAAGCGCTGACACTCTTCGTCACGTTCACAGCCGCCCGGAATGTCTAACTGTTTGATCGAGAGCGACTTCGCTCCGAACACCCCCATGGCGAACCGCTTGCTCCTCCATACAGCGGGGAAACAAAAACCTCAACCTCCTCCTTTCGCTCCCCGGGCGGCCCCACCCCGACCCGGGGCCTTTTTTTTTCCCGGGCAACCCACTCGCCCGGGAGTTTTTTTAGCCGAAGGGTCCGAAAAGGACTCCTGAGCCCTGGCCCCTCGCCACTCCTGCTACTTTCTCCACCGATGATCGTTCTCGCAGGCGACATCGGAGGGACAAAAACCGCGCTCGCGCTGGCGGAAGTCGGCGCCCGCTCTCTCTCTTTTCTCCGAACCCGCCGGTATCGGAGCAGAGAGTGGCCGGGCCTGGAGGCAATCGTCGAGGACTTCCTCGAGAACGAGAGAGCACGACCGCGGGCCGCGGTTTTCGGTGTCGCCGGTCCGGTCCGCGGCGGACGCGCGAAAGTGACCCGCCTGCCTTGGTTGGTCGAGGAGCGATCACTGGCGCTCCGCCTGCGTCCGGCGCGGGTCGCGGTAATCAACGACTTCGTCGCCGCCGCTCTCGGGCTTTCTCGCCTTTCGCCGCGCCGCCTCGCCGTCCTCTTGCCCGGAACACCTGAGCCGCGCGGCCCGATCGGATTGATCGGCGCCGGAACCGGGCTCGGCGAGGCCGCCCTCGTCCGGACCGGCGACGGGCACCTCGTTATCCCTTCGGAGGGCGGTCACGCCGACTTCGGGCCCCGCGACGAGCGGGAGGATCGCCTCGTAGCCTTCCTTCGCCGCCGCTACGGGCGCGTATCGCGCGACCGGATCCTCTCCGGGGAAGGAATCGGGGATCTCTACGACTTTCTCGCGATCGAGCGGCGCCGGCCCGCTCCTCCGGCGCTCTCTCGAGCCCTCGCCCTCGGCGACCGCGCCGCGGCGATCAGCCGCTTTGCGCTCGCGGGTCGCGATCCGGTATGCCGGGAGGCGCTCTCGCTCTTCGCCTCGATCTACGGATCCGAAGCGGCCAACGTGGCGATTCAGTATCAGGCGACGGGAGGCATCTTCCTCGCCGGCGGGATCGCGCCGAAAATCCTGCCGGCCCTCCGGTGGCCCGTTTTCCGCGAGAGCTTTCGCGCGAAGCCGCCGATGGACAAGTTCCTCGCGGAGATCCCGGTCCGGGTGGTGCTCGACCCCCGCCTCCCTCTCCTCGGCGCTCTCGGGGAGGCCTACCGGATTGCGATCGAAACGACCCGTCGCCGTTCGAAGACGACGTTTCGACGGAGATCCCGGTAGATCCACCGCACGCGATAGGTCGCTTCGTCGTCCAGCTTCTCCACTTCGTCGGGCTCTCCAATGAGGTCGCGGACTTCCCACTCGGTCATGCCCGGGCGCAGCGTGTCAACCTGCTTTTCGCGGTCGAGTGTCACCACCTGGCTCGCCTCGTGGACGACGCGCTTGTGCTCGGCCTCTTTGACCGCGGCGCGGGAGCCGAAGAGCGGTCGCGTGAGTTCATCGACGAGGCCGGAGACGGTCGGTCGCTTCGCGTAGATCCACCAGCCGAGCCCGGCGAGCACAACAAGAGACAGAAGCCCCCGGATTCGGCGCCCGGTCATGTGCACTTATTGTATGCTCTTTGCGTGTCGCCTCGCGGGAGGACGGCTACGCCACGGCCGGGATCGCCGCGGAGACTGGCTCAATGCCCCGATGTCTCAGTGAGTTAGGGTGAATTGCCGGAAGCCTGGACGGCCTGCGGGCTTCGCTCTCTCTCGGACAGGAAAAGGTTGGCGCGCCGACGAAGCTCTTCCAGCTTCGCGAGGGCTGCGGCGCGCTGCACGGAGCGGATGACCCAGACGATCTGCGCGGGCGAGAAGACCGCGTCCTCCAGAGAAGGCTCTTCCACATCGCGACCGCGGGTCCATTCCTCTCGCAGGAGCGACCGGCGGGCATAACGCAGCGCCTCGAGTCCCGCGTCGTCGTCGACGGAGACGAGAAACTGCAGTGTCACGGTCGCCCCCTCCATGAGGTAGAGCGGCTTCGCCTCCGCGACAGAGGCGGGCTGCACTCCTCCCGAGACCTCGACGAGGCCGATTTCGGACACTTGCCAGCAAAGTAGCGAACGATGTGCCGCCGGCGAAGGCGAGAGGCAAGTGTTAGAACCGCAAGAAGTTGAGGCGCCTGCGGGGGCCGTCGGGGGTCGAGCTCGTCGAGAAAGGTGTTACTGCCGGTGACAGCCGGCGAGGTTCGATCAGCTGGAGGGAGAGCCCGGACCCGCCTCGTCCAACTCCTCTCGGACGCGGTTCGCCCGTTGAATGAGCTGGGCCATCTTCTCCCGGCACCACGCGGCCTGGGAGGCGAGCGCGGACCACGACACGCTCGGGACGCTGAAAACGGCGTCCTCCACGGACGGTTCTTCCCACTCGAGCCCGCGCGTGCGCTCTTCACGGATGAGAACCCGCCGGGCGTAACGGATCGCCTCGAGGTCCCGATCGGACCCGAACTCGAGCCGAAACCTCAGAATGATTCGCCGGGTCGGATCGAACCGGAGCGCGAGACGGTCAGACGGATCTCCTCCCGATGGGGAGGATTCGGTCGTCTCGCGATAGCCGATCGGCGCGCTCATTTGCGGGATCCCGACCCGAATTATAGCGTCGAGCGCGTACGCGGCAGGTCCGCTCCCCCGTGCAGGCCGAGAGCTGATGCGACTCAGGGATAATGCTCGCCCTTTCGGAGGTAATCAATGCCCCAGACGAACGACCCGACGGGCCTGACGACGATCACCGTGGCCGCGGGCGACGGCATCGGTCCCGAGATCATGGCCGCCACGCTCGCCATCCTCCGGGGGGCCGGCGCGCGCATTGCCATCGAGGAGATCGAGATCGGCGAGAAGGTGTACCGGCGCGGGGCAAGCTCCGGCATCGAGCCATCGGCCTGGGAGTCGCTGCGGCGCACCCGAGTCTTCCTGAAAGCGCCGATCACGACCCCCCAGGGCGGCGGCTTCAAGAGCCTGAACGTCACGACCCGCAAGACGCTGGGCCTCTACGCGAACGTCCGTCCCTGCGTCGCATACCACCCCTTCGTTCAGACCCTGCACCCCGGAATGGACGTCGTGATCGTCCGGGAGAACGAGGAGGATCTCTACGCGGGGATCGAGCACCGCCAGACCGAGAACGTCATGCAGTGCTTGAAGCTCATCAGCCGGCCGGGCTGCGAGAAGATCGTCCGCTACGCCTTCGAGTACGCGCGTCGCAACGGGCGGCGCAAGGTCACGTGCTTCACCAAAGACAACATCATGAAGTTCACCGACGGCCTGTTCCACAGCGTCTTCGACGAGATCGGCGCCGCATATCCCGACGTCGAGAAGGAGCACTGGATCGTGGACATCGGCGCGGCCAAGCTCGCCGACACGCCGGGCGCCTTCGACGTCGTCGTGCTGCCCAACCTCTACGGAGACATCCTCTCCGACGTCGCGGCGCAGATCGCCGGCTCCGTGGGGCTCGCCGGCTCCGCGAATATCGGCGATCGCTGCGCGATGTTCGAGGCGATCCACGGTTCGGCGCCGAGACGGGCCGGCCAGAACCTCGCGAACCCTTCGGGGCTCCTCCTCGCGTCGGTCATGATGCTCGTCCACATCGGGCAGCCGGACGTCGCCGAGGGTATCCACAACGCCTGGATGAAGACGATCGAGGACGGGATCCATACGTACGACGTCTACACGGAGGGCACGAGCCGTCAGAAAGTCGGAACGAAGGAGTTTGCCGAAGCAGTGATCGAGCGGCTCGGCTCCCGCCCCGCGACGCTGAAACCCGCGAAGTACGCGATCGAAGCGGCGCCCGCCGCCGCCCCGCAGGCCGCGGCGCGAACCCCCGCGCAACGCGAGCTCGTCGGAATGGACCTGTTCGTGAACTGGACTGGGAGCGCGGACGATCTCGAAGAGCGGCTTCGCCCGCTCGCCGGGGGCGGATTGACGCTTCAGACCATCAGCAACCGCGGGATCAAGGTCTGGCCCGACGGCTTTCCCGAGACGATGCACACCGAGCACTGGCTCTGCCGGTTCCTGGCCGCGGGCGCGCCGACCACGCACGGCTCGCTCGCAGCGCTGCTCGGCCGCGCGGCGGCCGCGGACATCGACTTCATCAAGACGGAGAACCTCTTCACCTTCGACGGAGAGCGTGGCTACTCGTTGGGGCAGGGGGAGTAGGGAGTCCTCAGTCCGCGAAGATCACAAGCCCGTAATCTCGGCCGGGCTCGTGGACCGTGGGAGGGCGGAGGCAACGCAGCCGGCTGGGCGAGCGCGAGCGAAAGAATGAGCGGAGGCATCGTCATGCGTTCTCTCCCTCCCGGGAGACGCCCGAACGCGGTTCCGGTCACGCCGCAGCCTCTAGAAGGAGCCCGATGATCGCGGCGCCCAGGACGACGGCGGCGACGGTGGCCTTCGATCTCCACACGTACAGGAGAGTCAGCGCGGCGGCGAAGAGGAGGAGCTGCGGCTGCGTGCGAATCCCGGCGCGGAAGAGGTGCACCGTCGTCGCGGCGATGATCCCGACCACTCCCGCCGTGATTCCGTCCAGAAGGTCGTGGAGCGCCCGGTTCTCGACGAGTCGTTCGAGCGCCGTGTGCCCGACGAGCGTGATCGCGAAGGCGGGCAGGAATATGCCCAACGTCATCGCGAGAGCGCCCGGCAGCCCTCCCGCGACGTAACCAACGAACGTCCCGAAGATGATGAGCGGCGCGGGGAGGATCCCTCCGAGGGCGAGACCGTCCAGGAACTGTCGATCGGTCAACCACCCGCCGCGCTCGACGGCGTCCCGCCGCACGAAAGGAATCGCCGTGTACGCGCCGCCGAACGTCAACAGCCCGCTCTTCAATCCGGATCCGAGGATCGCG
>JBKJVY010000121.1:0-4385 GCA_046717185.1 Thermoanaerobaculia bacterium | reverse complement strand
CGGGCGCGCCGGGGGTTCGAGATGAGAAGGTCGACCTCCGCCGGCCGGACGAGCTTCGGATCGACGACGACGTAGCGTTCCCAGTCGAGACCGAGGTGCGAGAACGCCGCCTCGACGAACTCGCGGACGGTGTGCGTTTCTCCGGTACCGATCACGTAGTCCTGGGGCGTCGCCTGCTGGAGCATGAGGCGCATGGCCTCGACGAAGTCGCCCGTGAATCCCCAGTCGCGCCGCGCTTCCATGTTGCCGAGGCGAAGCTCCTTTTGCTTTCCGGCGGCGATGCGCGCCGCGGCGAGCGTGATCTTCCTCGTGACGAACTCCGTCCCCCTCCGCGGCGACTCGTGGTTGAAGAGGATCCCGGACACGGCGTACAACCCGTACGACTCCCGGAAGTTGACCGTGATCCAGTGCCCGTAGAGCTTGGCGACGCCGTAAGGGCTCCGGGGGTGGAACTTCGTGTCCTCGTCCTGGGGCACCGAGGCCGCCTTGCCGAACATCTCGGAGGAGGACGCCTGGTAGAAGCGGATGCGGGGATTGACGACGCGGATGGCTTCCAGCATGCGGGTCACGCCGAGCGCGGTGAACTCTCCTGTCAGCACCGGCTGGCTGAACGAGGCGGGCACGAAGGATTGCGCCGCGAGGTTGTAGACCTCGTCCGGTTCGGAGTCGGCGACCGCGTTGATGAGCGAGTTCTGATCGAGGAGGTCGCCGTTCATGAGCTCGATCGATTCGAGCAGGTGCGAGATCCGCTCGAGGTTGCGAATGCTCGTCCGGCGCACGAGCCCGCAGACCCGGTAACCCTGCTCGAGGAGATGCTCCGCGAGATAGGAGCCGTCCTGGCCGTTGATTCCGGTGATGAGAGCGGTCTTCATGGGAGCTTTTTCGCGGCCGCGGAAGCGCGGCGCAGTATATACGGCGGTCTGCCGGTATCATGGGGGCTCCGGTTCCGGCGAAAACGTTCTCGGGGAGGGCGGTAGCGAATGCCCGCCGTTGCGACCGCAAAACGACTCGAAGAGAGTATCCGCTCGAAGACCGCCGTCGTCGGCGTGATCGGGCTCGGCTATGTCGGCTTGCCGCTCGTTGCCGGCTTCGCCGAAAGCGGCTTTCGCGTGGTCGGCTTCGACATCGATCCGGAGAAAGTCGCGTCGCTCGAACGAAACCGCTCCTACGTCGCGCACTTTCCCGACCGCGTCCTCGAGGATCTCCACCGACGGAATCGTTTTTCCGCGACCGCGGACTTCGCGCGCCTTGCGGAATGCGACGCGATCCTGATCTGCGTGCCGACGCCGCTGACACCGCAACGGGAGCCGGACCTCTCCTACATCGAAGCGACCGTGCGGCAGATCGCGGAGGCGGCTCGGCCGGGGCAGCTCATCGTCCTCGAGTCAACGACGTTTCCCGGGACGACGGACGAGAACGTCCGCCGGGCGCTGGAGGGGAGCGGCCTCGTTCTCGACGTCGACTTCTTCCTCGCCTTTTCGCCGGAGCGCGAAGATCCGAACAACCCGAGCTTCACGATGCAGACCATCCCGAAGCTCGTGGGGGGGGTGAGCCCGCTCTCCGGCGATCTGGCGGAGCTCCTCTACGGGTCGGTGGTCGAGAAGGTCGTTCGGGTCACCAGCGCTCGCGTCGCCGAAGCGGCGAAGATCGTGGAAAACGTCTTTCGCTGCGTGAACATCGCGCTCGTCAACGAACTGAAGACGTGCTTCGACCGGATGGGAATCGACGTCTGGGAGGTCCTCGACGCGGCGGCCACCAAGCCGTTCGGCTTCATGAAGTTCGAGCCGGGGCCGGGCCTCGGCGGCCACTGCATCCCGGTCGATCCCTTCTACCTGACGTGGAAGGCGCGGGAGTTCGGGGTCGCGACGCGCTTCATCGAGCTCGCCGGAGAGATCAACACGGCAATGCCGGAGTGGATCGTCCGGAAGGTCTCGGACGCTTTGAATGAGCGGGGCCGCAGCTTGAAGGGCTCGAAGGTCCTCGTCCTGGGAGTCGCCTACAAGAGGAACGTGGACGACACTCGGGAGAGCCCGGCGCTCGAAATCATGGAGCTCCTGCTCTCGAAGGGCGCTGACGTCTCCTACTTCGACCCCCACGTCCCGCGGTTGCGCCGGACGCGCAAGCACGGATTCCAGCTCTCTTCGATCGACGCCACGGACGAGGAAATCACGGCTCAGGACGCCGTCGTCCTCGTGACGGACCACGACCAGATCGACTACGAGCGTTTCAGCCGCCTGGCCTCACTCGTCGTCGATACCCGGAACGCTTTCCGGAAGCGGAACCTTCCATTTCGGGGGATCCTCGCGTGACGCCGATCGACTGGAGGCCGGCGCTCGTCGCCTTCGGCCTCTCGCTCCTTCTCTCCCTTCTTCTCACACCCATCGCCCGTGTTCTCGGCCGCGCAGTGGGGTGGGTGTCCCGGCCGCGGCCGGACCGCTGGAACATCCATCCGGGCGGAAAGTCGCTCCTCGGAGGAGCGGTGATGCTGACCGCGTTCTGGGTGTCCCTGCTCGTAACCGCGCACGCTCTGCCCGGCTGGGGGTGGAAGATCCTGTTCGCGGGGGGAGCGGCGTTCGCGCTCGTCGGCTTCATCGACGACCGACTGGAGTTCCGTCCCTCGACGAAGATTTTCTACCAGGTGCTCGCGGCGCTCGTGCCCGTGATGCTCGGGCTGCGGATCGCGGGGCTGTCTCCCGTCCTAACGCAGGTCCTCGCGATCGTCTGGATCGTGTGCGTCGTAAACGCCGTGAACCTGCTCGACAACATGGACGGCCTCGCGGCGGGAGTGACGGGGATCGCGGCGGTATTCCTCGCGTACCACGGCTACCTGAACGGCCAGCTGCCCACTCTGCTCGCCGGCGCCTGCCTTGCCGGCGCCTGCTTCGGCTTCCTTCGATACAACTTTCCCCCGTCGACTGTCTACATGGGCGACGCCGGGAGCCACTTTCTGGGCTACACGCTCGCGGTGCTCTGCCTGCTGAGCGTCAACATGACGGGACGCACCGTCACCGCCACCCTTCTCGTCCCGGTGCTCGTCCTGCTCGTGCCGATCTTCGACACCGCGCTCGTCGCGGTCACCCGTTTCGCGGGCGGCCGCTCGGTGACCGCGGGCGCGACCGACCACAGCAGCCACCGGCTGATCTCCCTCGGCCTCTCCGAGCGCCGCACGGCGATCGTGACGTATGCGCTCGCGCTCGTGGGCGGCGGTCTCTCGATCATGGCGCCGCGGGCGTCTCTCAGTCTCGTCGCCGTCGTGGTGCTTTTCGTTGCGATCGCCCTCTACTACTTCGGGTCGTTCCTCTCGAAGGCGCCGGTCGAGCTGAAGGAGCCGGCGAAGATCGAGGACGCCCGGCGCAACCGGATCGCCATCTTCGACGCTTTCGTCTCTTACAAGTGGGGGATCGTCGACGTCGTCGCCGACCTCGCGGTCGTCATCCTCTCCTACATCGCGGCGTACCTGCTCCGTTACGAAGGGGTTCTTTCGGACTACAACGCTCTCCTCCTCCAGAGATCCCTTCCGATACTCATCGCCTGCCGGTTGGTCGCCTTCCGCGTCTTCGGTCTCTATCGGAAGGTCCACGGGCACTTCGGCATCGCCGACGTGCTCGATGCCGGAAAGGCCATCCTGGCCTCCTCGGCGGCTTTCGTCGTCGTTCTCGTCGTCCTCTACCGCTTCGAGGACTACTCGCGGGCCATCATGATCATGGACGCCGTCATCACGTTCGGGCTGATCGTCGTGTTCCGAACGTCTTTGAATTTTTTCCAGGAGCTCTTCACGCGTTCCGGAGGCGGACAAATGCGCCGGACGGTGATCGTAGGCGCGGGATCCGTCGGGGGCGCCCTCGTGCGGGTTCTCCGGAACGATCCCGACGTTCCGAGGCAGATCGTTGCTTTCCTGGACGACGATCCCGGAAAGATCGGTCGCCGGTTGAGCGGTGTCCCGATCCACGGAATGCAGAGGCTATCCGCTCTCATCCGCGACGAGGAGGTCGACGAAATCGTGATCACCATCAAGGAGTTGGGCGACGACTCCCGGCGGCTCGTCCAGGCGGCGTCCGCCGAATTGCGCGTTACCGTTCGGCGGGCGTTTCTCGAGTAGGGCCTTCCCCGGCCGCGACGCGGATGGTCTCCAGGTACTTCGCCGCGAGCCGGCGGCGGTCGAAATTCTGCCGGACGTATAGGCGCCCGGCCGGTTCCTCCGTCTCTTCGGCCGACGATCCCGTGGCCGCGAGCTCCCGGAGCGCGGCGGCGATCGCTTTTCCGTCACCGGGCGCCACGACGACCCCTCCTGCGGCCCGCACGATCCCGGCCGCTTCCCCTTCGACCGCCGCGATCAGCGGGCGTCCGCAGGCGAGGATTTCGAAGATCTTGGACGGCACGAACTT
>JBKJVY010000120.1:0-23637 GCA_046717185.1 Thermoanaerobaculia bacterium | reverse complement strand
GCGTTGCGCAGGGCGCGGACGGCCTGCCGCCCGAGGTCCTGGAGCAGCTCCTCGTCCTCGGCCGTGAACTCGGGATTCCGTCCCCGTTTGTTGGTCAGCACGAGCGCCCCGACCGAACGCTCGTCCTCGACGAGCGGCAGGGCGAGGACCGATCGGACCGGGTAAGCCGGGTCCTCCGTCGAGAGGGGGTCCGACTCCGGGACGCGGTTGCGGCGCAGGATCCTCTGATCGGCCAGCACGTCGCCGACGATCGTCGCACCGACGGCCGCCGGAGCGTTCTCGACGTCGTAGTTCTCGTTGACGGCGGTCGCGGACAGAACGACTTCCGACTCCCGGGGCTCGAAAGACCAGAGCGAGCAGACCTCTCCGGCACCCATGTCGACCGCCTTTCGCGCGATCAGCTCGGTCAGCTCGCCGTGGTCGATCGTCGAGCCGAACGCTTTCGAAAGGTCGTAGAGGTTCGTGAGCCGCTCGATCGCGTGGAGCATCCCGACGGTCTTTCGCTCGGCGCGCAAAGCCCGGGAGAGGGCCGGCGCCGCGTGCTGCACGAACCCCTGAATACGGGCGAGCGGTTCGAACGCCTCGGGCCGCTTGCGGAAGATGAGCGCGAGGACACCGACGACCGTGCTCTCGGCCTCGAGGGGGACGGCGAGGCAGGTCTCCATCCCGTCGGGAAGGTTTTTCAGCCACGGGTCCTGCGACGAGGCGAAGTCCGCGCGCTGGAGCAGAACGGGCTTGCGCTCGACGGTGAGCGCGCCCACAAAGCCTTCTCCCTTCGGAACGGAACGCCGAAGGAAACGATCGGCCCCGGCGCCGTACGCCCCGATGCAGAGAAACAGCGGGCTGACCGTGTCGGGCGCCCAGAGCAGGGCCGCGTCCGCGCGGGTGAGCTCCGCGCTCCACTTCGCCGCCCACCCGGAAGTTTGGGAGAGGTTTTCGCAGAGGGCGAGCTCGGCCAGCGCCGACGCTTCGGCGCGGGCGTCTAGCCGATCCGTGTCCGGGCCCTCCCGTTCGTCGGGCATGAATCCTCCCCCCCGACGCGAAACCGATCCCGGAGGCCCTTGCGGTCCCCCGAACTTTCCCTAGAAGCTCGAAATCGCCGTGGAAAGGTCGTCGTGCAGCTCGAAAACCGAATCGAGCTTCGTCATCTCGAGCAGCTTGCGGACCTGCGGGCCGGCGTTCAAGAGCTTCGTCTGGCCCCCCTCTTTCTGCGCGCTCGTCAGGGCGCGCACGAGAGCGCCCAGGCCGGAGCTGTCCAGGAATCTGACCCCCTTTAGATCGATGAGGAGGTGGATCTTCCCCTCCTCCAGGAGGCGGGTCACGGTCTTCTTGAAGGTGGACTCGGCCTCGCCGATGACGAGGTCCCCGCTCAGGGTCAGGATCGTGACCCGATCGTTCTCCGTGGTTTTCAGATCCATAGGGTGGGGCGAATTATGTCCAAAAGGGGGTGCGAGGTCCATGAAAGAAAAAACACGAGCGTTTGGCGCAGTACAGCACAGGCGGCGCGGCAGTGCCAAGTCGGTCGTCCGGTGCCCGGCCGCCCGGCTCCCCCGGCACGGTTTGGGGGCGCCGCCGGTGGAGGTAGAAATGTGGTGCCGACGGTCGGACTTGAACCGACGACCTGCGGTTTACGAAACCGCTGCTCTACCAACTGAGCTACGTCGGCGTAACGGGAGCGGGGAGTTTAAGGAAAGGGGAAAGGGCCGTCAACGTGAAAGCGTTCGCACGGGACGCGCGACGCGGGCGCGCGGCGATACCGGGAGCACGGGCCCACGCGGGGCGCCGGGCGGCACGGACAAGTCCACCTGCTCTCGAAGGAGGAAGAGGCCTCCGGCCCCGTCGATGTTGCTCACGAGAATCGTGCGGCTCGGAAGGAACGGAAAGACGCCCCAGGCGCCGTGAAACCGCGCCTCGTCGGTCGCCGGATACGTGTCGAAGAACGCGGTCTCTCTCGGCGCGGTGGGCGAGGTCACGTCGAGAATGGTCACGCCACGCTCGTAGTGCGAGACGTAGAGCCGATCCCCCACGACGTAGCCGTTGTGCTCGATCGCCAGCGTCGAGCTCGTCCAGACCGCCGCGACCGTGGGAAAGAGATCGGAGATGTCGAGAACCCGGATCCGCGAGTTTCCGCCGCGCACGAGCTCGTCCCCCTCGTCGAAACTGAACAGGTAGTTCCCGTCGCGCGAGATCCAGCCGGAGTGCGCGTAGCCGAGCTCGTCGTAGTGAAGACCCGATATGACGACCGGGCTCGACTTGTTCGTGAAGTCGAGGAGACGGACGGCGTCCCCTCCCCAGTCGACCACCACTTCGCACGGGTCGTGCCCGGGAGCGCACCGGGAGGCCCGGGCACCCCGGAAGACGCCGGCCCACACGTCGTGGACGTACGAGTTCGTGAGCCGGCCGGAGATCGTCGGCGCGACCGGGTCGGAGAGGTCGAGCGCGAGAAAGCCCTGGTCGGACCCCGCGATGTAGAGGACCGGAGCGACATCGTCCAGGTTGCGAACGCCCGAGCGGGGGTCCACGTTCGCGAGAAAGATCGTGTGCGCCGTGTCGAAGCCGCGGAACGTGGTGACGTGCGAGACCGAGACGGGCAGGTTCGACAGGTCGATGATCTGAAGTCCGGCGGTCGTCGCCTCGCTGACGACGTAGGCCCACGCGTCGTGCTGTCCCCGGGCCGCGTTCCAGCGCTGGTAGACCTTGAGCTCACGCCACGACGACGTCGGACCGGTGATCGCGCCGACGACTCTCGGGGCCACCGGATCGGTGACGTCCACGACCGTCGTGCCGGTGTTCAGGCCCATCACCGCATACTCGCGGCGGTCGTCGAGATCGACGAAGCCCCAAAGGTTGCTGCCCGAGCGGGCCCCCGGCTGGAGGCTTGCGAGCGGCAGGAAACCGGTGAGCTCCACGCCCCGGCAGGGGAAGACTCCCGCGGCGCGCCCGTCCACGCAGGCCGCGGGCGCCTGGAGCCGGGCGAGGGCCTCGAGCGCGCCGGGATCGACGGTGAGATCCTGTCCGACTCCCCCCGTGGAAGGCTCCTCGTGGAAGGGAGCCAGTCCCCGGGCGGGCGGCTCGGAACTCTCGCGAGGGGGCGCCGGGGCTCCACCGAGGAGCGAGAAGACGCCGAGCGTGGCGAGCCCGACCAGAACGTGTCGCTTCATGTGACCGAAGGAACCGGGCGAAGCCATCGGGCGATTCCCGGTTTCCCCGGCCGGGTGCGTCAGTCGAAGCGCACGGAAACGACTTTCGAGCACCCCGGCTCTTCCATCGTGACGCCGTACATCGCGTCCGCGGTTTCCATCGTCCGCTTGTTGTGGGTGACGGCGATGAACTGCGTCTCGTCGGTCATTTCGCGCAGCAGCCGGGTGAAGCGATCGATGTTCGCTTCGTCGAGCGGGGCGTCGACTTCGTCGAGCATGCAGAACGGAGAAGGGCGGTAGCGGAAGATCGCCATCAGGAGCGCAATCGCCGTCAGCGCTTTTTCGCCCCCGGACAGGAGCAGGATCGACTGGTTCCGCTTGCCGGGAGGCTGCGCGATGATCTCGACCCCGGACTCGAGCGGGTCGTTCTCGTCCAGAAGCCGCATCTCGGCCGTCCCGCCGCGGAAGAGCCGCGTGAAGGTCTGGTTGAAGTTCGCGTTGATCGCGGCAAACGCTTCGGAGAAGCGCTCGGCGGAAGTTGCGTTGATCTTTCGGATCGACTCCTGCAGCTCGTTGACGGATCGGACGAGATCGTCTCTCTGCGTCGTCAGGAACGTGAGCCGCTCGGATTCGACGCGGTGCTCCTCCCAGGCGACCAGGTTGACCGGGCCGAGTTTCTCGATCGACGCGGCGATCTCGGTCGCTTCCGTTTCGAGCCTGCCGAGCGCCTCCGCGGATCGGTCATCGGGAGGCGCGAGCTCTTCCGGGGCGGCCCCGAACTCCTCGCGGGTCTGCGCGACCAGGTGCTCGAGGTCCGAGGCGACGCGGGTCGACGTCACCTCCGCCTCGAACCGCGCCTCTCTCGCAACGTCCAGCGCGGCTCGCGCCGCCTTCGCCGACTCCTCGCCCGCCTCGGCGAGCGCCGCCCCCTCCTCCGCGGCCCGCGCCGCGGTCTGGAGCTCCGAGCTCCGCGCGTCCTGGAGAACGACGTTGCCCTTGCGGCGTTCCGCCGTCGCCTCCTCGTCCCGCGCGAGCTCGACTGCCCGCGCCGCGAGGCGGTCGATCTCCTCGTTCGCCGCCTGCGCGCGGCGCTGGAAGAGACGCTGCGAGTCCGCGAGCGCCGTAAGCGCGGCCTCGAGGGACCGCCGGCGTTCGGCGGCGACTTCCGCCTCGGTGCGACGGTGCGCGAGCTCCTCCGCCGCCGAGGTCGCTCCCGCGCGCGCCTCCCCGAGGGAGCCGGCCAGGGCCTCCGCGCGCTCCCGCGCTTCGAGCTCGAGGCGTTCCCATCGCTGCTCCTCTTCTTCGAGGACGCGTCGGCGCTCGGAGAGGGCCGCACCCTCGCGCCCGAACGCGTCGTGCTCCGCGGAGGCTGCCTCGAGCTCGCGAGCCAGTCGCGCCGCCCCGGACCGCCTCTCCTCGAGGAGGGCGGTGCAGGCGGAGAGCTCGGACCGCGTTTTCCCCTCGCGCTCCCGGGCGGTGGCGATCTCCGTCTCGCTCCGGTCGCGCCCGGCGGCGAGCTTCGCCCGGGCGGCCTCGGCCGTCAGGACGGAGTGGCGCGCGGCCTCGATTCGCTCGCCGATCTCGGCGCGGTCGCGCTCGAGCTCGAACGTTCCCGAGGCGCGAGTCCTGGGTCCCGCGAGGCGCAGGAGCGGCCCCCGAACGATCTCTCCGGCGTGCGTCACGAAAGTGACGTCCGGGTTCTCCTCGGCGAGCGCGAGCGCCTCGGCGAGCGATCGGACGAAACCGGCGCTGGGCAACGCCGCCCGCTCGGCCGGGGCGAGCGTCTCGACGCCCAGGAGCGCGGCTTCCCAACCCGCGAAGGAGCCGGGGCCGGGGTCCCGTGGGGGGCGGTTCCAATCGTCCCGGAGCAGGCGCGCCGCCGGAAGGTCGCTCGCCGCCGATGCGGCACGCGCAAAGTCTCCGCGCGCCACGAGGGCGTCGGCATCCCGGCCGAGAAGCAGGTCGAGCGCGCGCTCCCAGCCGGGACGGGCGCGAAGTCGCTCCGCGAGCGTCTCCCCGTGCGAGACTCCGGCTGCGGCGAGCGCTTGCCGGACGGCGGCGACACCGCTCTCGCGCGCGCGAAACGCTTCCTCGAGGGCGGCCGCTCGCTCTTCGAGCGTCGCGACCGTCGCGCGAGCGTCTTCCCGGGCGCTTTCGAAGTCCACGAGCGCGCGGCCCATCGCCGCGATCTCCTCCGCGAGGCCCCTCACTTCTTCCGCCGCGGAGTCGGCCTGGGCGCGAAGCGACTGCTCGTCGTTGCCCGCGGCGTCGAGCTCGCGGCGCCGCTCGTTCTGCTCCCGGCCGAGCCGCGCGAGGCTTTCTTCGAGCCGGGCCGCGGACGCACGGATCCGTTCGAAGGTGAGCTCGAGCTCGTGGCGGGCATTGCGCGCCGCCACCCGTTCGCCCGCCGCCCGAAGCGCGTCGGTGCGAGCCGCTTCGAGGCTTTCCTCGAGCCGCGCGAGCGCCGCGGCCGCTTCGGACGCTCGGCGGTCGGCGTCCTCGCGGGCGAGGGATCGGGCGCGCGCTTCCGCGACCGCGCGGTCGAGGCGGCCGGTGAGCTCCGAGATCTCCCGCGCGGTGCGGGTCTCCTCTCCGGAGAAGTCCCTCCCTTCGCGCTCCGACGCCGAGCGCCGCGCGGCCAGGTCCGCGGCGGCGCGCCGGTTCGACTCGAGGCGCTCGTCGTCGCGCGCAATCGCCGCTTCGAGCGCGGCGAGGCCCTCGCGAAGACGGTCGCGCTCGCTGGCGGTGTCCACGGCCGCGAGGCGTGCGGCGGTGAGAGACGCCTCGGCGTGTCCCAGGGCCGCGGCGGCCGCCGACTCCGCATCTCTCCTCTGGTCCCGAAGACGCTCCGCCGCGGCGAGCCCTTCGAGAAGCGCGTCCCCGCGAACTCGCGCGAGTCCGGCGCGCCGGAGACGGAGGGCCTCGGTGAATTCCTTGTATCTCGCGGCGCGCGACGCCTGACGCTTGAGCGATGCGCAGTTGCGCTCGACCTCGTTGACGATGTCGGAGAGGCGGAGCAGGTTGGCGCGCGTCTCGTCGAGCTTCGCTTCCGCGAGTCTCCGCTTCGCCTTGTACTTCGTGATTCCCGCGGCCTCCTCGATGAGCCTCCGCCGGTCCTGGGGTTTCGTCGAGAGAACCTGGTCGATGCGGCCCTGCTCGATCACGGAGTAGGCGCGTACAGAGAGCCCGGTTCCGAGGAGCCGATCCTGTACATCCTTGAACCGGACCTGCTTGTCGTTCAAGAAGTACTCACCCTCGCCGTCGCGGAAGACGCGTCGTCCTATCCGCAGGCGTCCGTGCTCCGGGTCTCCGTTGCCGTTTTCGGACGCGAGCGTCACGATGACCTCGGCCATTCCGAGCGGCCGCCTCTTCGCGGTTCCGTTGAAGATGACGTCGTCCATCTTCTCGCCGCGCAGAACCCGCGCGCTCTGCTCGCCGAGCGCCCACGCGACGGCGTCGCAGATGTTGGACTTCCCGCAGCCGTTCGGGCCGACGACGGCGGTGACCCGCCCGGGGAATGCGATGTCCACCTTCTCGTAGAAGGACTTGAAGCCGGAGATCTCGACCCGTTCCAGTCGGAGCATGGAAGTTGCAAAGGAACTTAACAAATCCGCAGGCTAACTTCCACAAAATATTGGGGTAAAGGGAGATGCTTCCCACAAAATATGGGATCGGCCGGGAACCTCGGCGGAAGCCTCCGAGTCGAATGCGAGGGGTCACTCTCGCGACGTCGCGCCCCCGCCTCGAGCGAGCGCGCACGGGGGAACGGTGCTCCCGCCGCCGCTCGCATCGTCCGGCGGCATCGCATTCAGACCTCGCTTCGACCTCCGTCGTAAGGAGTTCTCCGCGTCTTCGACTTTGGTCGACACCGACTTCAATCTGCTCGTCGCGTCGCGCAATCGGACTTGCGTCGCCGGTGTGCGGTGACATAATCCGAACAGGGTTACCCTAAATCTCGACGATTCGAATTGATTCGCGGCGAGAGTCCACTCTCAAGTGGACGCTTGGAGGAGACGTGGACTTCTGCGCAGAGATTCGGTGGGAAATGTCGCAATGATTACGCAAGAGGACCTTTA
This sequence comes from Thermoanaerobaculia bacterium, assembly GCA_046717185.1. Taxonomy (GTDB): domain Bacteria; phylum Acidobacteriota; class Thermoanaerobaculia; order UBA5066; family Gp7-AA6; genus Gp7-AA6. The sequence continues at coordinate 16,421 of JBKJVY010000120.1, read as the reverse complement.
CCGATGCTGAACCTCGAGGTTCGCAAGAAACTTGGCGGCGGCGAAGTGCATCGCTTGAACGGCGCGGCGATTACGATCGGCGCGTCCTCCGGGAACGAGGTTGTCGTGCGCGCGCGTGGCGTCGCGGGACGCCACGTTCGCATCAGCGAGAAAGAAGGGCAATACCACCTCGACCTCTACAAAGGTGCGGCACTCATCAGCGTCAACGGGCGGGAGTTCGGAGGAGGGCCGATCGGGACCGGAGACCGCATCACGATCGGCGAGGCCACGATCACGGTGTTGAATGCCCGCCCGACCGTCATTCCAATTCTCGCGGAGCTTCCCGCGTCCGCGGAAGCTCCCGTGCTCGCCTCGGCCCTGCCCGCGACCGAGGTGGAGTTCCGGGCTTTGCGTCTCGCAGCGTATCGGGTCTGCCGGGACAGCAAGTCGCGGGAGGAGCTCGCGACGGACCTGACCGACTTCCTCGAGCGCGAGCTCCCTCCCACGGAGTGGGCTGTCGGCGAGTTCTCGGTGAACGGATTCCGACCGATCGCCTCGACCTTCCGGGAGACGCCCGCGCTTCCTCCCCGCGTCGTCGAAGAGGCGCGCGGAGGCGAGCGGGTCGCCCGCATGGACAGCGTGGCCGGGCTCCTGACTCTCATCGTCGAGCCTCCGCGGAACGGCTCGACTCTCCTCGCGCTCCTCGTCAAGGAGAGTCCCCGGCTCGCCGCGCGAGCCGTCCTCTTCCTCGAAGAGGTTGTCGAGCTCGCCGGGATCGCCTTCGGTGCGCGGCCGGCGATCGGATCCGATTCGCACCCGGCGCCAGGCAACGGCGCGGAAGCCTCGGCGCCCGTTCGCGAGCCCTCGGGCGCCGAGGCGGTCCTCCACCAGACCGATGATTTGAAGGCGATCGTCGAGACGGTGGAGCGCGAAGTGATCGACCGCGCGATGCGCCGGGTCGAGGGAAACCAGAGCCGCGGCGCGCATGTGCTCAACATCTCGCGGGGATCGCTGATCGCGAAGCTGAAGGAGTACCAGATTCCGGACTACCGTTACCTGCGGCGGGAGCGGACGCGCAGGTACTGAGGACTCCCTAGCCCTTCCGCTTCCTGCGCCTCGGCTTCTCGAGCGAGTCCTCTTCCTCCCGCCGGCCGAAGAGCCACCAGAGCGCGAACGGTGCCGCGAACCGGCCGGCGATCAAGTAGAAGTGCCAGCCGGCCGCCCAGATGTTGCTCGCGATCTTCCCGTAATTGGCGTCGCTCCACGCGCCGAGGCTCGTGGCGTAGACCGAGTGCACCTGAAAGATGAGCGCCAGCACGTGAACGGCGAAGAGGGCTGCCGAGGCCGCGAGGAACCGAACCACGTGGGCGCCGCGAAGCGGACGCGGATCCATGGCGAAGAGCGCGCCGAGGAGCACGAAGTTGAAGTGGATGTCGGGAGCGGGGAGACTGGGCCGCGCGGAGCCGGGAGGGAAGTCGCGGCGGTCGACGAGAATCTGTGAGCCTTCGGGACGCAGCCGCGTCACGTCCGGCGACTCGAAGAGGTTCGTGATCACCTGCGCTCCGGCTGCCACGCCGCGCTCGTACGTCCGCGAGAAGCCGAACCAGAAGGCGATGGCGAGGAGAAAGCCGAGCGCACCCCGCAGGACCGCACGTTTTGTCAGCATCGGTTCGTCCGGCCCGGGCAGCGCAGGGGACGGCGCGCGCCCCGGCTCACCCGACCGTCAGCTCCGTCGGGAGCGCTCGCGGCCCGCGGGCGCCGGCTCGGGTGAGAGTCGCCTCTCGCGCGAAGCCCAGATCAGGAAGAGCAGCACTCCGAACAGCACGACGACCGACTGCCAGATGACGGTGTGGGACGAGTTGAAGAGCGCCGGGCGATGGAGACCGATCCAGAAGAGCGTGACGACCCGGAAGAGGTTCAGGACCTGGATCGCGAGGAACCCGGCTCCGAGGCCGATCAGGCGGCGCTTCCAGCTCGCCGGAAACGCGAGCACGGCGGCGCCGAAGAGTAGAGCGGTCTCGACCCCGTTGCAGCCGTTTTCGATGTTGACTCCGAACGAAGAAGACCGGATCTCGGTGCCGCTGACCTCGACCTTCTCCCCGAGCACGTTCAGGACCTTTGCCGAGACGAAAGCGATGCCGGCGGTGAACGGCACGATGACGGCGTCGTTGACCGGCCGGGACGCGACGATCAGGTAAAACACGACCAGAAGGGCGACAAACCGCAGCAGAAAGCCGACCGAGCGGCGGCGGGGAGTTTCGGCAGCTGCGTCCGGCATCTTCCGGATTATAGCCAGCCCCGCGAGTCCTGGAACTCGAGGATCCGCACGACGAGTGTTTTGAGGTCCGCAGGGAGCGAGAGAAGCAGCTCCCCCTGCCGGTTCACGACGACCTGCTCGGTCTCACCCGAGGCGAGGAGCACGCCGCTCTCGGACCGCAGCTCGTAGTCCACGACGAGCCGCGCCGTCTCGGGCGGACGGAGCCGCGCGGTCGCGCGCACGGAAGTGTCGGGCAGCGCCGGTGCCCGGTATCGGATCTCCAGCCGCGTGACGGGGACACGATAGCCGAGGGCGAGCGCTTTCGCGGGCGTGAACCCGAAGCGGCCGGTCAGCCGGTCGCGCACGTCTTCGAAGTAGAGCGCGTAGCGGCCGTGCCAGACGACGCCGTACGCGTCGCACTCCGCGAAGCGGACGGGAATCTCGATCGTCAGGCCTTCGAGCGTAGGCCGCTCGCGCACGCTCATCCGGGCGACTCGAAGAGCGCTGCGAAGAAGTTGCCGCCCGCTCCGAAAGAGTTGACGAGGACGCGCCGGGGTCCTGCATCGGCGGGAAAGGGCGCCTCCGGGTCCGCGAGGGCGCGGCACGCGGCGACGATCTGCGCGCCTCCTGCTGCGGCCATCTCTCCGATCGCCTGCTTGACCGGGATTGCTGTCGGAACCCCTTTGTCGAAGATCTCAGACATCACGGCTGCCTCGGCCCGATCCATCTCGACGACGCCGTTCGCCGAGGGGAACCACAGGTGTACGTCCGAGGGCTCCGCCGCCGCCGCGTTCAGCGCGCCCCGGATGGCGCGGGCGATCGCGGCATGGTCGGGGACGAAACGGTAGGGCTCGGTGGGGACGCCCGCCGTGCCGATGCCACCGAGCCGCGCGAGGAGGGGAGTGCCACGCTCGCGGGCGTGCTCCTCGCTCTCGAGCAGCACGGCAAAGCCCCCTTCGCCCTGAACGATGCCGGACTTGCGTTTAGCGCCGCGAAGCGCTCCCACTCGGTCGAACCCCATCGCATAAACGGCGTTCCACTCGTCGACGGCACCCGCAAGCATTGCGCGCGCGCGTCCGGACGAGATTGCGAGCGAAGAGAAGAGGAGCGCGTTCAGACCCGACGGGTCCTTCTGAGTGATCGTGACGTTCGGTCCGAAGAGTTTCAGCTCGATTGAGACCTGGGAAGCGGGCGCGTTCGCGACGGTGTTCGGGAAGTGGAAGGGGGGCGCCGCTTCGGGCGACTCGACGAGCAGGACCCGAAGAAACTCCGTCAACGCGCCGGCGCCGGCCGATCCGGTGCCCATGGCGATCCCGATCGCGCCGGGATCGTCCGCCACCGGATACCTGGCCTCGGCGATCGCCTGAGCACACGCGATGATGGCGAACTGGCTCCCGCGATCCAACCGGCGCGCCTTCATGGCGGGAATCTCGGGCTGCGGGCTGAACGAATCGTAACGCGCGACGTGCGTCGCCTGGAGGTCGCGCCGCTCCTCCGGGGTGAAGGGGCGGATCGCGCTCTCCCCGGCCGAGAGCCGGCGATAGAACTCGTGCGAGGTGCGGCCGAGCGGTGAGACCGCCCCGGTCCCGGTGATCACGGACATCGTCCGCCTCACTCGTAGCGGGAGATCACGACCACGGAGCTGTTGCCGCCGAACGCGAAAGAGTTCGAGAGCGCCAGCGAGACGGACCCCTCCCGCGCTTCGTTCGGGACGTAGTCGAGGTCGCAGGCCGGATCGGGGTTCTCGTAGTGGATGGTGGGCGGGATCCGCCCCTCGCGCACGGTCATCACCGTCGCGACGGCCTCGATCGCACCGGACGCGCAGAGACAGTGTCCGATCATGGACTTGATCGAGGAGATCGGGATCGTCTTCGCCCGCTCGCCGAGCGCGACCTTCAGCGCGGCCGTCTCGGCCGAGTCGTTCTGCTGTGTGGCCGTGCCGTGCGCATTGACGTAGTCGACGTCGGAGGAATTGCGCCCCGCCGCGTCGAGAGCGGCGCGGATCGTGCGAGCCCCCGCGGCGCCCGAAGGGTCCGGAGCCGTCATGTGGAACGCGTCGGACGTCACCCCGTAGCCGAGGAACTCTCCCAGGATCGGCGCGCCGCGGCGGCGCGCCCGCTCCTCTTCCTCGAAGAGGAGGATCCCGGCCGCTTCACCGATCGAGAGCCCGCGGCGCTCCCGGTCGAAGGGGCGACACGGGTCGGGATCGACGGATCGGAGCGAGTTGAAGCCCCCGTAGGTGAGCCGCGCGAGTACGTCCGACCCTCCCGTGACGACGGCGTCGGCGAGGCCGCCCACGATTGCGTCGTACGCGTAACCCATCGCGTTCGCGGCGGAAGAGCACGCCGTGGTGATCGTGGATTTCAATCCCTCGAGACCGAAGCGCTGCGCGACCCGGTCCGTGATCGCGTCCGGAAGGTGGTTCAGGACCCGCGACGGGCGGCCCCGCCCGCCGTGCAGCCAGATCTCGTAGACCGCTTCGGAGTCGAGAAGGCCCGAAGTGCCTCCGCCGAGGATGACGCCGATCCGCGTCGGGTCTTCGCGGGAGAGGTCGAGCCCCGACTGCGACACGGCCTCGTTCGCGGCCACGAGCCCCATCCGGTCGGCGCGCGACATCCGCCGCTTCTCGGCGGGCGTCAAGAAGCCGTCGGGGATCTCCGAGACCTCGGCCGCCGTCTGGGTGCGATAGGTCGAGGCGTCGAAGAGCGAAACCGGTCGAATCCCGCACACTCCGGCGAGCAGATTCGGCCAGAACTCCGACACCGAGCTCCCGATGGAAGACACGGCGCCGAGGCCCGTTACCACGACGCGGCGACGCGATGCCATGAACCAGCGATTCTACGGGAAACGCGAAACGGGCGGAGAGCCCTTTACGTTTTCCCTTTTCCGTTCTACGTTTCACGTCGATGAGCGATCGCGTCGACTGGCACACCTACTTCATGAACATCGCCCTGCAGGTCTCGACGCGCTCGACGTGCCCGCGGAAGCGCGTGGGCGCCGTCATAGCGCGGGACCGGACGATCCTCTCCACCGGCTACAACGGCTCGATCCGGGGCCTGCCACACTGCGACGACGTCGGGTGCGTGATCGAGGAGGGGCACTGCATCTCGACCGTCCATGCCGAGGCGAACGCGATCATCCACGCGGCGCGCAACGGCGTCGCGATCGCGGGGTCCGAGCTCTACACGACGGCCAGCCCCTGCTACCCCTGCTTCAAGCTGATGGCGAACGCCGGGATAGAGCGCGTGTACTTCGGGGAGTTCTACCGGGACGAGAAGTCCCTCGCGGTCGCGCGGGAGGCGGGGATCGAGCTGGTGGACCTGGGGACTTCGCCTACGACGCCGCCAGCTCCCCGGGCGTAAGGAGCCGCAGGCACTCGTCCAGGTTCGCACGCGACGCCGAGGAGAGCTGAAAGAAGCGGCATCCGAGGCCGGGGTCGGGCTCGCGGCCGAGGCGAACGACGATCGCTTCGCCCACGACGGTGCGGCTCGAGCCCTCGACCGGGGTCTGGAAGGAAATCTCGAGCCTCGCCCCGACCGGCTGCTCCACGTTCGTGCGGACGAAGAATCCCCCGCGGGAGAGGTCCCGGATCGTGCCCTCGTTCTGAACTCCGTCGCGCCAGAACGTGATGGACCACGTGACCACCGAGCGGGCAGCGTCGCGCGCGAAGACATTCAGGTGCCGGCGCAACGTCGAGAGGAAGTCCTCCTCCGTGAAGCCGCTCGGGAGGAAGCTGTCGGCTCCCGCCCGCATTCCCTCCTGCTCCTCCTTCTCGCCCCCGCCGACGAGCACGATCGGCGTGTGGGCGAACGCCATGTCGGCCTTCAGTACCCGGCAGACGTCGATCCCGTTCATGCCCTCCATCGCGGCGTCCAGGAAGACGAGGTTGGGCTTTTCGCGGCGCGCGGTCGCGAGCGCTGCCGTGCCGGTCTCGGCGGTCATGATTTCGCAATCCGTCCGGCGTGAAATCGTCCGCGCGACGTCACGGAAGAGGCCGCGATTGTCCACCAGCAGGACGGTGCGCATTGGGCCCTTCGATTATACGGATCGGGAGGTTGCATTCCGCGTGCCCGGCCGGCGCGAAGTCGGGACTTGCGCTAGACCACGCGGGGCCGCAGAACGATCTCCCCGTGAAGCACGTTCGGGGGCGACGTCAACACGTAGAGAAGGGCGCGCACTGCGTCCTGGACGTCGAGCCGCTGCTCGAGGGGCACCGTTGGCCGGAACCGTTCGAAGAACGGGGTGTCGATCGAGCCGGGACAGATCGCCGTAACCCGGATGTTCCCGGGTTTCAGCTCCTCGGCGAGCGCGCGGGTGAAGCCGACGAGTCCCGACTTCGCTGCGCAGTACACGGTCCCCTCCGCAAAACCTTCGAGCCCGGCGATCGAAGAAACGTTGACGATGTCGGCCGGCGCGCTTTTCAAGAGCGCGTTCAGAGCGGCCTGGCAGAGGAAGATCGCCGCGTGGAGGTTCGTCTCCAGCATCTCGACGATCTCGGTGCGCTTCAAGTCCAGGAGCGGCGCGCGATACCCCAGCCCCGCGTTGTTGACGAGGATGGCGAGCCGCTTGAAGCGGGAAAGCAGCACGCCCACGAGGGCGTAGAGCGACGGCGTCACCCGGACGTCCGCGACGTGGTAGGCGGCTTCGCCGCCGGCTCTCGCGACCTCCTCGACGACCTGGCGGAGCTCCTTCTCTCGCCGCGCGACGAGGAAGACCTTGACCCCGGCCGCGGCGAGGGCGAGCGCGAAGCCGCGGCCGAGACCGGATGACGCGCCGGTTACGAGCGCCACCTTTCCTTCGAGAGACTGGTTGCTCATGAACGCTGATAACCCTCCGATATTGGCTCTATTATGCCCGCCGCATGGATACGGTCACCCACGGGATCGCCGGATCCGTCTTCGCGCGCACGCTCACCGATCGACCCACGGCCCGTGCGGCACTCGTGCTCGGGCTCGTCGGATCCATGTTGCCGGACGCCGACATCCTGTTCTCGCACGACAAGATCGACTATCTGCGCAACCATCGGGGCTGGACCCACTCCTTCGTGCTCCTTCCGTTCCTCGCTCTCGCCCTCGCGCTCGCCGCGCGTCTCGTCTACCGTTATGCACGGCACGCTCCGCTCGGGACCCTCTTTCTGTTCGCGGCGGTTGGTATCGCGTCGCACATCGCCTTCGACTGGATCACGTCCTTCGGAACGATGTTCGGGCTTCCGTTCACGCGACGGCGGTTCGCGCTCGACTGGGTGTTCATCATCGACCCGGTCTTCACGGCTATCGTCTCGATCTCCCTCCTCGCGACGACCATTTTCCGGTCGAAGGGAAAGCTGTTTTCCACCATCGGCGCGGCACTGCTCCTCGCGTACCTCGCGCTGTGCGGGGCCCTCCACGCCGCCGCCCTCCGCACGTGGAAAAGGATGGACTCGACCCCCCCCGGCGCAAAGGCGATCGTCCTGCCGCAGGCTCTCTCACCGTTCCGGTGGCTCGGTCTCTCGGAGCGCGAGAACGAGATCCACGTCGCCTTCTTCGACATCGGACCCTTCGCGAAGGTCCTTCCGTCGCCGCGCCCGCCGACGCGCCTCTCCGAGGTGTTTTCCAGCCTGTCGGGCTTCTACCCGCCCCCCGACCGAGCCTCGATCGCGCGCTACGCGAAGCCGCCGCCGTCGCCCGCGCTGACGGAGGCGTCGAAGCTTCCGGAAGTGCAGTCCTACCTCGACTTCGCCCGGTTCCCGCTCGCAACGGTCACGGCGGCGCCGGACGGCACGACGACGGTCTCGTTCCAGGACCTCCGGTTCCTGCCGTGGTTCACCGGCCCCTGGGAGCGGCAGCGCGGCTTCCGATACCGCCGCCAGCCTTTCGTTTATAGCGTGCGGCTAGATCGCGCCGGCCGTCCCATCAAGCGGGGCTTCGTGGGCGGGGCGGTCGACTGAGGGGGGCGGTTCTCCCGGCGCCGGCGCCGGCGCGTAGGAGTACTCGGGGGAAGGAACACGCGTGAGCGCCTCCGAAACCCCGGCGTAGTACCCGACCTTCAGCAGGGAGCGGAGGAAGACGAATACCTGCTGCGCGAGGATGAGCGGCACGAGCGCGAAGCGGGCTTCCCCGCCGGCCGACGGGTCGAACACGACCCAGAGCGCGTAGAGCGTTGCTCCGGACAGGAGATACAGGAGGAGCACGCCGAAGAGACGCGCGGGGCGTGAGAGGGCGGCGGCGATCCCGGCGAAGAAGCGGGAGACGGCCGGGAGGTCCGGGCGCGCCACCCAGATCGCGCGTACGGAGTCGGCGAGGAGCTTGATCGCGGCGAGCACGACGAGAAACAGGGCGAGCCGCGCCGCCGTCAGCGCCATTGCCTGCCCCTCCGTGTCGAGGTCGTTCATGCGCTCGCGGGACAGCTCGCCCGTTGCGAGATAGATCCAGCGGTATGCCGCCAGCGCGGCGGCAAATGCCGCCATTGTGAAGGCGAGGAACGCCGGGAACCTCCTCATGCCTTCGCGCCCGAACACGACGAGGGATCCGTGAGGCTCGCGGAGCGCGCCGAAGATCCCGCCGAGCGCGAAGGCGTGAAGCACGATGCCGAGCAGGCAGAGCGAGATCGCGGTCGCGCCGATGCCCTGCAGCCCGGAAAGAGCGGCCGGCTTGACGCCTTCCGCCGCCGCTGCGCTCTCGACCGCGGCCGGGAAGCTGCCGAGAAGGTCGGGGTGCGTGCGGCGGATGGTCTCCCACCAGCCGTAGTCGGGATCGGCGACCATTCGCGATCCTGTAGAGGAGTGGTCGAGCAGCGCGTGCAGCGCGTTCGAGACGGGAAGAACGAGCACGGACGCGAGCAGAAGCTGCATCCCCCAGACCGACGCGGCCAGATAAGGTCGGGAGAGAGAGAGCTTGAGCCCCCTTCCGAAGCAGCGCAGGGCCGACGTCTCCCGCTTCACCATGCGAGCGTCAGGGAATCGACCAGGTTCTGCATCCAGAAGACCGCGCGTGCGGTCCAGCGAGAGGCGGCGCGCGGGTCGGGAGTCGTCAGGCGGCCGTTGTTCGTGCGGTCGAGGTCGAGGAGGATCTTCTCGGCGGGGTCCACGGTCGCCTCGACGAGCCGGGGCCCGCCGTCGACGCGGAACCGCTTCCACCGGGCTTCGCCGTCCCACGCCGACCGATAAGTTCGCCCCCCCTCGAATCGCAGCACCACGTCCACGGGCATCGCAACCTCTCCGCGGCGCGCGACGACGGCGACGCTGTTCCAGCCTCGCGGGGAGGCTAGGGCGGGCGGCGGGGTCTCGACGAGCCGGCCGTCCGCTTCGAAGAGCCCCTTCGGCGGTACCGCTCTCTCGGCGGTCGCCTCCTCGACCGCGTAGTCCACGGTGCCGGAGGAAAAGAACGTCCGTTCGAAGAACCAGCGAAAGTCCCGACCGGTCGCGTCGTTGACCGCGGCGATCCAGTCGGCCGTCGTGGGGTGCTTGAAGCGCCAGCGGTCGACGTAGAGGCGGAGAGCCTTGTCCATCGCGGGGGTACCGATGAGCCGCTCGAGCGTCGCCATCGCGAGTGCCGTCTTGGAGTACACGTGCGCGCCGTAGTTCGCGCGGCTGCGGAACCCCCACGCCGACGACGCGAGAGCGTCCTGCCCGGCGACGGGGAAGTACCGCCGGTTCGAGTCGAGCGGATGGTGGATCGCGAGGCCGACCGGCAGTCGCCAGCCGAAGAGGGTCAGCACGGGGTGGTCCGAGCCGTACTCCGCGCCGACGACGCGACTCTCCATGTACTGGTTGAAACCTTCGTCGAGCCACGGCTCTTCGAACTCGTTCGAGGCGAGCATTCCGTAGAAGTACTGGTGCCCGAACTCGTGGATCGTCACGCTCTCCGGGCTCTGCACTTTCGCGGGCGCGATCCGGTAGCTCCCGCCCGTGATCAGCGTCGGGTACTCCATCCCTCCCGCGCCGCGCGCGCCCCAGGGCGGGTCCACGACGGTCAGCGTCGGGTACGGGTACGGGCCGAGAACCCTTCCGTAGCCGGAGATCGCGGTGCGGATCGCCTTGAAGTAGCGGCCCGCCTGGCTCCGAAGCTCGGGATGGAGGAGGAGCGTGATCTGGACGTCCGCGACGGCCGGTTCGCGATAGTGGTCGAGGCCGACGAGGTAGCCCGGGTCCGCGGTCCAGGCAAAGTCGTGGACGCTCTCCTGGCGGAAGCGGTAGAGCACGCGGTCGCCGGCAACGTCGCGCTCCTCGACGCGGCGCCCGGTCGCTCCGACCTTGCCGCGGTAGCGCGCGGGAACCTCGATCGAGACGTCGTAGTCGCCGAAGTCGGCGAAGAACTCACTCGCTGAGTGGAACTGGTGGCAGTTCCAGCCGTCTTCCTCGAACACCCCGATCTTCGGAAACCACTGGGCGACGAGGAAGAAGTCCCCTTTCCACCCGGTGCGAGTCGAGACGCGGGGAAGCCGCGAACGGAAGTCGATCGACAGCGAGATCGTCTCGCCGGGCCCGACCGGGCGCGGAAGCTGGACTTCCGCCACCGTCCGGTCGTGCGGGTTCCCGTCGTCCGGCGAGATGTAGGTCATCGCGGGCAGGAGGTCGCTGCCGTCGGCCAGCGTCATCCGCGTGACCTCGATCGAGCCCCACGATTCCGGAAGGCGGTTGCCCCGGTGCTGGCCGCCCGACTCCCGCCAGAAAGTGGAAAGCGTGTTCCGGAACGCGTTCAGATAGAGATGGAACTGAAGGGTGGGCGCGGGCTTCGTGGTCGTGTTGGTCCACGTGAGGAGCTCCGTGCCCTCCACCGTCTTTTTCTCCGCGTCGAGGCGACACGAAATCTGGTACGACGCGATCGGTTTCGTGAGGGGCGCGGCGGTCGCCGAGTCGGCGGGAGCGATCGCGGGGAGCGCGACCAACGTCAGCGCGTTTCCGAGGAGAGCGAGAAGCGAGCTTCTCCCCTTTGCCCGCGGCATCGGCCAGACTGTAGCATGCAGACGATGGCCAAACCGGCGCCGCGAGCGGGTCCGACGGAGGCCTCCCGAGCGAAGCCCACGGCGCCTCGCAACGTCTCCCGGCGAGTCCGCGAGCTGCGCGCCGAGATCGTCCGGCACGAGTGGCTCTACCACGTGGAGGGGCGTCCCGAGCTCACCGACGCCGAATTCGACCGGCTCCTGTTCGAGCTCGTGGCGCTCGAGCGGGATCATCCCCATCTCGCGACCGAGGACTCGCCGACGCAACGGGTCGGGGGCGAGCCGGGGGAGGGCTTCGCGAGCGTTGCGCACGGGCTGCCGATGCTCTCGCTCGAAAACGCCTACTCGTGGGAGGAGGCGGAGGCCTGGCGCGCCCGCGTCGTCCGCGCCCTCGGCGAGGAGCCTCCCGGTTACGTCGCGGAGCTGAAGATCGACGGGCTCTCCATCTCGCTACGGTACGAAAAGGGCGTCCTCGTTCGCGCCGCGACCCGTGGCGACGGCTACCGGGGAGACGACGTGACCGCGAATGTCCGCACCATCCGCTCGGTTCCGCTCACGATTCCGGAAACCGATCCCCTCGAGGTCCGCGGCGAGGTCTTTTATCCGCGTACGGCGTTCCGCAGGCTGAACGCCGAGCGGGAAGCCGCGGGCGAGCCGCTCTTCGCGAACCCGCGCAACGCCGCGGCCGGAACGATCCGACTGCTCGACTCGCGGATCACCGCGCAGCGGCGGCTCGCGGCGTGGGTCTACTCGATCGCCGAGAGCCCCTCGCTCCCGGCGACCCAGGGCGAGACGCTCGAGCGCCTGCGTGCGCTCGGACTTCCGACCCATCCTCACTTCCGCCGATGCGCGACCTTCGAAGAAGTCCGGGAGTTCGTCGACCGGTGGGACAGCGCGCGCGCCGACCTCGACTTCGAGACGGACGGCGTCGTCGTCAAGGTGGACGACCGCCGGCTCCATGTTGAGCTCGGCGCGACCGCGAAGTCGCCGCGCTGGGCGATCGCGTACAAGTACCGGGCGGAGGAGGCGACGACAGTCGTGCGCGAGATCTCGGTCCAGGTGGGCCGCACGGGAACGCTCACCCCCGTCGCGCACTTCGACCCCATCGTCCTCGGCGGGACGACGGTCAAGCGCGCGACGCTCCACAACTACGAGGACCTCGCCCGCAAGGACGTGCGGATCGGAGACACGGTCATCGTCGAAAAGGGCGGGGACGTCATCCCGAAGGTCGTCCGGGTCGTCCTGGAGGAGCGCCCCGCCGGGAGCGATCCGTTCGCGATGCCCGAGCGCTGTCCCGTGTGCGGCGATCCAATCGTTCGCGAGGAGGGGGAGGTCGCGGCCCGCTGCGTCAACCCTTCCTGTCCCGCGGTCGTCCGCGAGGCGATCACCCACTTCTCTTCGCGCCGCGCGATGAAGATCGAAGGGCTCGGCGAGAAGGTCGTCGACCAGTTGGTGACGGAAGGCCTCCTCTCCGACGTTTCTTCGATCTACGCGCTTCGCCCGGAAGATCTCGTCCGTATCGACCGGTGGGGCGAGAAGTCGGCGGGAAATCTGATCGCGGAGATCGAGCGCAGCAAGGACAGCGACCTCGCGCGTCTCGTTTTCGCACTCGGGATCCGGCACGTCGGGGAGAAGGCGGCGGCGACCCTGGCGCGTCGGTTGGGCTCGCTCGACGCGCTCGCGGGCGCGGGAGAGGAGGAGCTCCAGTCGGTCGAGGAGGTCGGTCCGAACACGGCCGCCGCCGTCGCCGCGTGGTTCTCGCACCCGCGGCATCGGGAGCTCGTGGAGAACCTGCGCCTCCGAGGGGTCAACTTTCTCTCACGCGAGAGCCGCCCGGCGTCCGGCGGCCCGCTGTCGGGGCGCACCGTCGTAATCACGGGGACGCTCTCGGGAGTCACCCGCGAGGAGGCGGCGCGGAGGCTCGAGTTGGCGGGCGCAAAGATCGCGGGGTCCGTCTCGCGAAAGACCGACTACGTTCTCGCCGGAGAAGCCGCCGGCTCGAAGCTCGAGAAGGCAAAGTCGCTCGGAGTCCCGACCGTCACGTGGGAAGAGATGCTGGAAATCCTGGAAGGAGGAAGCTGACGTGGAGTTGCCCGCCCGGGTCGTCGTCTACTGTCCGATCCTGGAGCTGAAGAATCGCCCGGCGAGACTCGTCGGGGTCTCGCCGCACGGCTATTACGAGGTCCGCCTCGAGATCGGCGAGAAGAACCACACGGCCCTCCTCCCGATCGCGGGTACGGGAATCATCTTTCAGGAGCCGAACCTGACGGGAGAGCCGATCCCGGAGCTCGAGCGATAACGGCGAGGTCAGGAATGCGTCGCGCGCGCGACCCGCTCGATCTCGTCCGCGATGGCGGCGACCTCGCCGGCGTCCGTCCCCTCCACGAGGATCCTCAGGAGCGGCTCGGTCCCCGAGTAACGGAGAAAGAGACGCCCCCGGCCGTCGAGCGCCGCGGTCGTCTCGCGGATCGCCCGGGAGAGCGCGTCCGATCCGTCCAGCGGCCGGCGTCGAGTAACGGGCACGTTTCGTAGCGCCTGCGGGGCTTTTTCGAGTGTCGCGAGCCGCGAGTGCGGCTCTCCGGTCGCCGCGACGACGCCCGCGACGACGAGAGCGGTCTGGATCCCGTCGCCGGAAGGGGAGAGCGGCGCGAAGAGAACGTGTCCCGACGTCTCACCGCCGAGGATCGAGCCCGTTTCCTCCATGAGGCGCGCGACGGCGCGGTCGCCGACGGCGGCGCGATGGAAGGGGAGCCCTTCGCGCGCGAGCGCCGCCTCGAGGCCGAAGTTCGACATCACGGTCCCGACCACGCCGCCGGGCGTGAGCCGCCCCTCCGCCTTCCAGCGCCGCGCGACGATCCAGAGCACGTCGTCCCCGTCCAGGAGCCTTCCCGTCTCGTCGGCGAAGATCGACCGGTCGGCGTCGCCGTCGAGCGCCACGCCGAGGACCGCTCCGTGCGTGCGCGTCTCGCGGGCCATCCCCTCGGGGTGGAGGGCGCCGCATCCGGCGTTGATGTTTCGTCCGTCCGGACGGTCGTGGATCGCCTTCACCCGGCAGCCGGCGCGAGAGAGCGCCTCCGGCCCCAGCCGGTAGGCGGCGCCGTTACCCGCGTCGAGGAGGACGGAGAGGCCGGGCAGGGGCGACGGCAATCGCGAGAGGAGTCGCTCGAGATAGATCGGCGCGAGAGTCTCGTCGACGGGAGGAGTCGCGCTCCCTGCCTCCATCCGGCCGTCTGCGGGGGAAGAGTGGAGCTTCTTCTCGACCTCCTCTTCCTTCTCGTCCGGCCACTTGCGGCCGTCGGGTCCGAAGACCTTGACGCCGTTGTCCTCCCAGGGGTTGTGCGAAGCCGAGATGGAGACGCCGGCGCCGGCTGAAAGGGCGAGGACGAGCTCCGCGACGGCGGGCGTCGTCACGACTCCCGCAGAGGCCACCGTGCATCCGGCGCTCTCGAGGCCGGCCGCCAGATCGGCGGCCATCGCCGGAGTCGACTCCCGCGTGTCGCCGCCGAGGACGACCGCACTGCCGCCCTCGCGGCGCACGCTCGCGCCGACTTCCCGACCGACGATGCGCAGGGACTGCGCGTCCAGGGGAAAGACGCCAGCCCGCCCCCGCAGGCCGTCCGTTCCGAAGAGCTTCACGGAACCGGGGCGCTCTCTCCCGGCCCGGGGGTTGGCGTGGCAACCGGGCCGATCCGAACGGTCACGTTGACGACCTGACCCTCGCGGACCCGCACACCCGGAGCGTTCGGATTCACGGTGGTCGTCGCCGAGAACGTGGCGGCGCGGTTTGCGAGCGAGATCGGTTCCGTGCCGACCCCCTCCATCCTGTCGAGAGCCGCCGCGGGGCCGATGACGCGCGCGATGCGGGGGTCGGCCGTGACGTCGACGACCTGCGAGCCCGGGGCGGGGTCGCCGGTGAGCGCCGGCACGATCGGCAGAAGCTTGTCCCCGATGCGGTCGAGAGCGACCCGCACCTCGGCGGGGGCGATCGCGATGATCTCGACCTCGGGCGGCACGTTGATGTCTTCCGGAGCGAACCGGTATTGCCTCTCGCCGGCGGAGGCGGTCCGCAGGTCGATGACGGCCTCCAGCTTCTCCGGCTCGAGCTGGCGAAGCGCCGTGAACGGGCCGCGCACGCGAACGTCCACCCCGCCCGGCAGCGGTGAAGCGACCATCGTGCTTGCCGGGATGTTGATCAAGGAGAGCGGGATCCTGTAGCTGCGCTCCGAGATCCGTTCGCGCCGCTGGCCCGAGAGAGCGAACCAGACGCCGAGCGCGATCGCGAGAGCGAGGATCTTCAAACCCAGGTTCCGAAAGAAAAGTCGGCGTCGCGGCATCGTGTCTTCGTCAGGCGCTCGCCGCGAACTCGCGGTAGAGGAGGTCGCGCAGCGCCTTGCCGTCCAGGTCCTCGACGAGTTGCCCATCCCGGGCGAGCGAGATCGTGCCCCGTTCCTCGGAGACCACGATGGCGAGCGCGTCGGTTTCTTCGGTCACGCCGATCGCCGCCCGGTGCCGCGTCCCGAAGCGTTTGGACAGGCTCTCTTTGAGCGACAGCGGCAGGAAGCACGCCGCCGCCGCGATGCGCTCGCGGGAGACGATCACGGCGCCGTCGTGGAGGGGGGTCCCCGGCGCGAAAAGGTTGACGAGCAGGTCGTACGAGATCACCGCGTCCACGGGAACGCCGTTCTCGATGTAGGTTTTCAGCCCCTCCCGCCTCTCGAGCACGATGAGCGCCCCGATCCTCTTGTTCGAGAGGGAGGTGGCGGCGAGGACGAGGTCGGACACGGTCTCCTCCGCGTGAGAGCCGGAGAAGAGAGAGAAGAAAGGCGTCCGCCCGAAGGCCGCGAGAGCCCGGCGCAGCTCCTGCGCGAAGAGCACGATGATCGCGAAGGGGAGGTAGAAGATGAGCGCCGAGAGCACCGTCCGGAGCGCCACGAGCTTCAGGAGCACGGAGATCCAGTAGACGACGAGGATCGCAATCAACCCGAAGACCATCTGGACGGCGCGCGTCCCTCGAATCAGTCGAAGGAGAAAGTAGACGACGAGCGCGACGATCAGGATGTCGACCGCGTCGCGCCAAGCGAACGTGAAGTGCGAAGGGGAGCCGAAGCGCGACAGGATGTCGTCGATCACCGGGACGCCGCCCCATCCGTGCGCGCGACCGCGACGTGATCGATCGCCTCGTGCATCCTCAGGAACCGGACCGTCTCGTTGACGTCGTGGACGCGAACGATCGCCGCGCCCCCGGCGCGTGCGGCGGCGACGGCGG
>JBKJVY010000119.1:0-2960 GCA_046717185.1 Thermoanaerobaculia bacterium | reverse complement strand
GGAGCGCGGAGAGCGCGGCCTCGATGCGGCCGGCGAGGGCATCGGCGTCCCTCTCTTCCCCGAGCTTCCTCCCCCATTCGCGGATCGCGCCCGGGACCTCGTCGACCTTGCGCGGAAACGAGACGTCCACATCGATTCCCGCGGCTCGGAGCGCCTCGACGTCCTCCTGGCGGTTCTCCTCCTCGTTGGCGAACACGAGATCCGGGGCGAGGTCGAGGATCCGCGGGATGTCCGGGTTCTTCGTTCCGCCGATCCGCGGCAGCCCCCACAGAAGTCCCTCCGGGCGGACGCAGAAGCGCGTCGCCGCGACAAGCCGACGAAGACCGCCGATCGCGACGAGGGTCTCCGTGATCGAAGGACAGAGAGAAATGACGCGCCGAGGTTGCATCGCACAACTCTAGCGAATCAGAATCCGCCTATGGGCGAAACCGGCGACTGCGGCTGCATCCTCGCGGACGAAGACATCGGGTCGTGCTACTGCCTGCTCGAGCCGCTCGTCCAGGCGGTCGGCCGCCGGCACGCGCTCGCGGTATTGAACGTGATCGCCGCCCGGGAGACGGCCCATTTCAACGAGATCCAGGAGCAGCTGGGGGGCCTCTCCTCCTCGACGCTCGCCGTGCGTCTCCAGGAGCTCGAGCAGGTGGGTCTCATATCCCGGCACGGCGATCGGGACGAAGGACCCACGGACTACCGGCTTACGAAGAAAGGCACGACCCTGCGCGACTCGCTTCGCCGGTTCTTTCCGAGGGATTGAGGCGCGCTACTTCTCCGGCGGTATGGCGTCGATGACCTGAAGGAAGCCGACGAGCCCAACGCGGTCGAGCTCGCGGCGGGGGGCGAAGACGTAGACGACGACCTTCTTCGCCTGGATCACGAACTTCATCGCGTTCCAGAAGTGGTTGCCCTGACGCTGGTCGAGCAGGAAGAGCTCCTCGGCCGTCGCCGGCGCCATAGCGAGGACGACGGGAACCCTCCGGAAGAGAAGAAAGTGGGTTTTCTCGACCTCCATCCCCCTCGGGCCCCGCGTGAACACCACGGCGGTCGAGTCGTTCGGGCTCTCGGCCACGGCGAACCGCGCCGTCTCCCCCAGGGGCCCGAAGAGGTCGGGGTTTCTCTGGACGAAGCCGCGCCAGCGCGGTACGTCCACGAGCGGGCCGCGATAGGCGAAGCCGAGCACGAACCGGGGCAGCCTCGACGGAGCGACCGCGACGGATGCGAGGATCGCCGCGCCGACGAGCACGAGAAGGACGAACAGGATACTGCGGCGGTGCGGATTCGGGTTCGTCAAGCGATTTCGGCGTATAGAATAAGTTGGTCGGGAGGCGATCCATGAGGAAACCTGTGGTTCTCGGAGCAGTCGTCGTTCTCGGCGCCGTATCCATGGCGCTCGCGGCGAAGCCGAAGCCCATGGCGTGCGACGCGTGGGCCTGCAAAGGCGCTTCCTGCGCGCCGGCGAAATACGCCCAGGTCCGAAGCGCGCCGACGATGCTGCCGCTCTTCCGATCGCCGCTCTACGGAGCGGCGGTTCTCGAAGGCGGTGCGGGGTTCGCCGTTTTTCTCCTTGCCGCCACGGTATCGCGCCGCCGCCGGTCCGGCGAAAAGGAAGCTGCTCCTACCCCCGCCTCGCCCGAAACCACCGAGCCGTGAGGCGCGGCGTGCTCGCGACCGCGGCCGCCCTGTGCGTGGCCGTCGGCGCGCTGATCGGGGAGTCGAAGCCGCAGCCGAAGGAATCCCCCACCGACCCCGTAATGTGCGTCGTCTGCGGCGACTACACGTTCGATCGGCGCGACGCGACGCCGGCCGTCTACGAGGGGAAGCGCATCCACCTCTGCAGTCTGAACGAGCTCGGACTGATCAAGAAAGACCCGGGCGAGTACGTCTGGGCGACCGACATCGTGACCGGCAGGCGCGTCAACAAGATCCACACTCTTTTCACCGCCGACCGCCGCGTCCGCGTGCACAAGGTCAAAGAGAAACGGTACGAGGTCTGGCCGCGCCGGTTCTTTTTCGAGTCGGCGAAGAGCCGCGACGAGTTCCGCAAGCACCCCGAAAGGTACCTCCGGGAGCCGTACGCCGTTTAGTGTTCCGTTTCAGGAATCGGTACTCACAGGCCTTCATTCCACCGCAGCGGCAACACGCGGACGTCGTCGTGCGCTTCACCGCCCCATGAGTCCGGAAATCGGCTCTCCGTCGGGAGGAGGAATGACAAAGGAGGCTCGCGAGCTCGACCTTCTCGTCGTGGGCGCCGGGCCCGCCGGCATCGCGCTCATCGCCGAGGCGCGGGCCGCGGGAGTTCCGGCCGAGAGGATCCTGGTCCTGGAGAAGGCGGACACGCACTCCTGGATCATCCGGAAGTACTACGCTCCCTCGAAGGCGGTGCTCGCCAACTACAAGGGGATCGAGGCGCGCTGCGATGGCGTTCTCTGCATTCCGGACCTCTCGCGCGAAGAGACCCTGACGTACCTCGATTCCGCCATACGCGCCTCCGGCGTCGAAGTCCGGTATCGCGAGGACGTCTATCGGATCGCTCGGGAGCCGGACGGGCGGTTTCGTGTCGAGTCGAGCAGCGGCGTTTGTCGCGCCCGGATCGTGGTAATCGCGATCGGGGTACTGGGCCGGCCCGCCAAACCCTCGTATCCGATTCCAGGCTCATTGAAAGGGAAAGTTTTCTTCGACATCACGAGCGAGCCGACGACGGGACTGGACGCGCTCGTGGTGGGGGGCGGAGACACCGCCTGCGAGTATTGCCAGTTTCTCGTCCAGGAGGGGAACCGTGTGACGCTTTCCTACCGGGGAACGGAGCTGACCCGGCCGGCTCCGGTCAACCGCGAAAGCGTTCTCGCCCTGGAACGCCAGGGGCGGTTGCGGATCCTCTGGGGTTCGAGCGTTTCGGGCCTCGAGCCCGTCGGAGAAAGAGCCCGGGTCGGTTTCGAGGAGATCCCGCCCCTGGACTTCGACCG
>JBKJVY010000118.1:0-5073 GCA_046717185.1 Thermoanaerobaculia bacterium | reverse complement strand
GTGAACGACACGCGGGCCGAGAGATCGGGCAGGATCTTGTCGTCGGCGTCGTGGAACGACACCTTGACGCGGACCGTCGCCTTCTGCCGGTCGGCCGCCGGGACGATCTGCCGGAGATAGCCGTGGTAGACCCTGTCGGGCACGGCGTCGAGCGTGATCTCCGCAGGCTGGTTCGTCCCGAGCTTCGACAGGTTCGCCTCGTTGACGTCCGCGCCGACGTAGAGCGTCGAGAACTCGACGAGCGTCACGATCGCCCCCCCGGATCCCCCTCCCGACGGAGACGACCCGAACGGCGAGACCGCCTCGCCCACGAAGGCGCGCTTCGCGGTCACGACGCCCGCGAAGGGCGCGCGGATCACGGTGTAGTCGAGCAGCGCATCGACGTAACGGACGGCCGCGCGCGTCGTCGCCTCGGCCGCGACCGCGGCGTCGAGGGACGCCTTCGGCGCGAGCCCCTGTGCGTGCAGCGAGCGCTGCCGCTCGAGCTCCGCTTTCGCGTTGATCCACCCGGCCCGTTTCTCGGCGAGCTGTGCGTCGAGGTCGGTGTGGTCGAGGCGCGCAATCACGTCCCCCGTCTTCACGCGCGACCCTTCGGTGACGTTCAGCTCGGTAATTCGGGAAGTGAGCTTGGGCGAGAGGTCCGCCTTGCGTTCGGCCTCGATGTACCCGGTCGCGGTCAGGAGGGTCGTCGCCTGGCCTTCGGTGAGAAGGGAGGCGGTAACCGCTTCGACTGTCTGCGGGCGGAAAGACCGGCCGGCGAAGAACCAGGCCGCGACTCCCGCGGCGACGACGAGGATCGCGGCGCCCAGCATCAGTCCCCTCGGCCGTCCGGACTTCTCCGGCTCCCTGCGGATGCGCAGGGCGGACAGATCGGGCGCGGGGCGAGGGGTTTCCTGGCTCATTTCCGGGAGGCGGCCCATTCTATTCATTCCGCTGGCATATACGCGCGCCGGCGGGCACGGGTTGCGGAGGCCGCAACGCCTCCGGCGCCTTGCGCGGGGCGCGGATCGTGCAACAATTCCGGGCATGGCACGCGCCGGCACACTTCTCGCGCTCGCACTCCTCGTTTCGGCTTCCGCACGAAGCGCGGAACCGATGCTGTATCGGATCGAGCTCGCCGGAGGCCAGACGTTCCTCGCGCGGACGCCGCCCGTTCCCCGAGCGAGCCGTCTCGTGTTCTCGAGGCATCCCGACGGCGTCGTGATGAGCTTGAAGCGCGCGGACGTGCGGCGCGTCGTCAGCGTCGCCGCGAGTCCGGCGCGGAAGGCCGGCGCACGGGATTTCCAGCCGGGCAGGCTCGTCGTGCTCGGGCCGACCGGGGAAGGCAGCTCCGGCCCGGAGGCCGCCGCCGCGACGTCCTCGCCGAGGCCGGGCGAAGCCCCCGACGGGCGAGCCCTTCTGAACCCCTCACGGGAGTACCGTCCGGACTGGGACGCGAAGCAGGTTCCGGGAGCTAGCCTGGCGTATCCCGCGTCTCCGGGCGACTACCGCGAGGGTCGTACGCTGTCGTACCCGCCCGGAGGTGCCACGCAGTCCGGGACGGGTCAGCCTCCGACGGGCGTCCCGAGCGGACAGCCGCCGAAGGCGCCGTAACTGAGGGAGTGATCACACGCTGAAACGCCTCGCTGTGGTGGCTGCTCTTCTGGTCTGCGCATTCGCGGTCGGCGCGGAAGAAGTCCTCTATCAGATCGATCTCGTCCCCTCCGGGAAGGCAATCTCACGGGATCTCCCGAAGCTGAAAGGATCCGCGTACCTCTTCCACGAATTCCCCACCGGTACCCTCGTCAGCGTTCGAAAGTCGACCGTGAAACAAATCACCAGGATGTCTCCGGCGGCGGCGGCGGCCGTCAACCCGAAGAATCAGCTCACGCGGATCCGTGATCTCCCCATGCAGGGCCCGAAAGCCTCGGCCGGAGGCCGGCCGTCCAACATGGGTCGCGCTCGGGATGCGGTCTCGGCCGCCAATGCGGCCACTGCCGGGCGGACCGGCAACTAGCCGCTCCACAGCTCCCCCGCTCCCGACTCCCGGCTCCGACCTAGATGTGGATGGCGTGCCCCGAGACCGCCTCGGCGGCCTCGTGGATCGCCTCGGAGAGCGTCGGGTGCGCATGGATGGTGCGCACGAGCTCCTCGGACGTCGCCTCGAGCTTCAACGCCGCCCCGGCCTCCGCGATGAGCTCGGTCGCCTTCGGCCCGACGATGTGCACGCCGAGCACCTCGTCGTACTTCTTTTCCGCCACGATTTTCACGAATCCTGCGGTCTCGTTGACGATCCGCGCCTTTCCGACGGCGGAGAACGGAAACTTGCCGACGGCGACGTCGTAGCCGCGCTCGCGCGCCGCCGCTTCCGTCAGGCCGATCGAGGCAACCTCCGGCGCGCAGTACGTGCAGCCCGGGATCTGGTCGTAGTTCAAGGGCCGCGTCTCTCCGCGCGCCATGTGCTCGACCGCGACGACGCCCTCCGCCGAGGCGACGTGCGCCAGCCACGGCGTCGGGACGACGTCTCCGATCGCGTAGACGTTCGGGACGTTCGAGCGCATGTTGCCGTCGACTTTGATGTAACCGCGATCGGTCTCGACGCCGAGCGCCTCGAGGCCGATCCCTTCGGAGAGCGGCTTGCGGCCGACGGCAAGCAGGATCTTCTCGGCGCGGAACGTCTCGGTCTTGCCTGCGGAGGAGCGTGCGAGCACCTCCACCCCCCCCTCGCCGCGGGTCACGCGCTCGACACGGGTGTCTACGTAGACCGCGATCCCCTGCCGCTTGAAGGACGCGGCGAGCTCGCGGGAGATCTCCTCGTCCTCGAGCGGCACGATGCGCGGAAGGATCTCGACGACGGCCGTCTTCGATCCGAACCGCGAGAACATGGAGGCGAACTCGACGCCAACCGCGCCGGACCCGATCACGAGGAGCGACTTCGGGACTTCGGCGAGCTCCAGGATGGAATCGGACGAGAGGATGGACTGATGATCGATCTCGATGCCGGGCAGCGACCGCGGCGTTGAGCCCGTGGCGAGCAGGACGTTCTTTGCCGAATACGTCGTCTCCGCGCCGTCCGGGCCTGCGACGGCGACTTTGCCCGGACCCGCGATGCGGCCGAAGCCGGCGGCGACATCCACCTTGTTCTTCTTCATGAGATAGGAGACGCCGTTCGTCGACTGGCGCACGACCTTCTCCTTGTGCTTCATCGCCGCCGGAAAGTCGAGACGGACCTCCCGTGCCACGACTCCGACGTCGGAGCCGTGCCGGGCCTGCTCCAGCACGTCGGCGGTGTGGAGGAGCGCTTTCGTCGGAATGCAGCCCCGGAGCGTGCAGACGCCTCCGAGCTTCGGCTCGCGCTCCACGAGGAGGATCGACATGCCGAGCTGAGCCGCCCGGATCGCGGCGACGTAGCCGCCCGGCCCCGACCCGATGATCGCGACGTCGTAGGTCTTCGACTCGTTCATGAAGGCGATCCTATAATCCACCTGTGTCCGGCCGGCGCGCGCTCGCGATCCTCCTCGGGCTTCTCGCCGCGCTGCCCCTTGCGTCCGCTTCCTGCGGCGGAGAGAAGACGCCCGGGGCCGAGGGGATCAAGGTCGGGTTCTTCGGCGCGCTCACCGGCCCCACCGCGACGTTCGCCCAGTCGGGCCGGAACGGCGTGACCCTCGCGGTGGAAGAGATCAACGCCGCCGGCGGCGTGATCGGCGGAAAGCGCATCGAGCTCCTCGTCGAGGACGACCGCGGCGAGGCAGCCGAGGCGGCCTCCGCGGTCACCAAACTCATCACCCGAGATCACGTCGTCGCGCTCATCGGCGAGCAGGCGTCTTCGCGCAGCATCGCGGCTGCGCCGATCGCGCAAAGCTACGGCGTGCCGATGATCTCTCCGACGTCGACGAACGTGGAAGTGACCAAGAAGGGTGACTACATTTTTCGCGCCTGCTTCACCGACCCGTATCAGGGAGCGGTCCTCTCCTCCTTCGCGCGAAAGAACCTTGGCGCGAAGACCGCGGCACAGCTCGTGGACGTGCGCAACGACTACAGCGTCGGACTCGCCGAGGCCTTTCGCGACTCCTTCGAGAAGGCCGGTGGCCGCGTCGTAGCGGAACAAAAGTACTCCGAGGGTGACAGCGACTTCGCCGCCCAGCTCACCGCGCTGCGTCCCCTCGACCCGGACGTGCTCGTCGTCCCCGGCTACTACACCGACGCCGGACTCATCGCCCGGCAGGCGAAGGCGCTCGGGATCCGCGCGGTGCTGCTCGGCGGCGACGGATGGGACTCTCCGAAGCTGATCGAGATCGGCGGCGAGGCTGTGGAAGGAACCTACTTCTCGAACCACTATTCCGTCGACGACCCGTCTCCGGCCGTGCGGCAATTCGTGGCCGCATATCGGAAGAAGTACGGCGCCGAACCGGATTCGATCGCCGCGCTCTCCTACGACGCCGCGCGGCTCCTTGCCGACGCCATCCGGCGCGCCGGCTCGACGGAAGGCAAACGCATACGTGATGCGCTCGCCGACACGAAGGACTACTCCGGCGTAAGCGGGAAGATCACGATGGACGCGGACCGCAACCCCATCAAGCCGGCGGTGATCCTGAAAGTCGAGGGCGGGCGATTCCGTTTCGTGACGTCCGTCGCGCCCTGAGCGCGGATCCCCGACCTAGGACCTGGGACTTAGGACTTAGGACTTCGGATCTAGGAGCTCGTCCCCTCGGCCGGCTCGAGGATGAACTCGTCGAACGAGACGGCGCCCGGGCCCGTTGTCGCAACTCCCGTCCTGCCCGCGATCGGGCGCGGATCGATCGCCCGCAGCAACGGCTCTCCGTCCCAATGCGCGGTGATCGCCGGTCCCGCCGCGTCGATGGAGAGCACGCCCCACTCATGCGCGACCTTCGCGGTGCCGCGGGCGAGCTCCGTCGCCTTTCCGCCGCGGTAAGAAGAGAGGCGCGCCTTGCCGCTCATCAGGTCGATCATGAGGACGAGGAAGTCCTTCTCCCCCGTAGCGCGAAGGACGATCCCGCCGAGGCCGGCGCCGCGGCGCAGCCCCGACGAGATCCGGCCGTCCTGGAAGACGTATTTTCTGCGGAGCGCGGCGGC
>JBKJVY010000117.1:0-2749 GCA_046717185.1 Thermoanaerobaculia bacterium | reverse complement strand
TCGAGATACGGGCTCTGCGCCCAGATCTGCGAGTGGCAATTCATGCACGTCTTCGTCGGGGGAATCCCGGCGAAGGCCGCCTTCTCGACCGACGTGTGGCAGTAGCGGCAATCGATGCCGATCGCCGCGACGTGGTGGGAGTGAGAGAACTGGACCGGCTGCTCGCGGGCAATCGTCTGCTGCGTCGTGTAGGGGGAGGCCTCGAGGTCGTAGAAGAGCCAGAGGAGCATCGCGAAGAAGAAGATCGCGCCAAAAATCGAAACGCGCGAGAGAAAGTTGGTGCTGCGGTGAAAGATTTGGGCCATCGAACAGCGCGGTCTTAGTCTATATGCGAGCCCGGCAAAGACTTCGCCGCCGGATGGAATCGTGCGAAAACGCAAGCGCCCGAGATTCTGGAAGCCGCGGTTGCGTCCGCTTGCGAGGCGTCGCCTGCCGCCGGAGCTGCGACCGGATCGGATCGGCGAGATCGCCGCCCGGTTTGCCGGGGGTCTGCGCGACCCGGGCTTCACGACGCTCCTGCAGCGCGTGGACCAGACTGCGGTCCTCGGCGGAAACCGGGTGGATGTCTATTTCGACGGATCGTCCGCGTTCGACGTGATCGCGATCCTCCACGCCAAGACCGTAGTCGCGGACGACTACGCCTCGCTCGTGGGGTCGAACAACCTCGACTTCCGTTCGTTCCACCTGAACGCCGAGTGCAACTTCCTCGTACTCGACGACGAGGTGGGGCGGACGATGTCCCGCGCGTTCGAGCGCGACCTTGAATTAGGGGGTCAGGTCTCCACTTACCACTTTGGCGCTAAGTCGCGCACTGTGAGCATTTATAGAAAACCTAAAGAAGACGCCTTTAGAATCCAGCAACATGCTGAATTCATTCATGTTGCGGGCATAGTGGTTAATGGAGACCTGACCCCATCCGGATCAACTTGACCCCATCCGGATCAACTCGGCGAGGTGGAGCGCCGGACGCCCCGTCGCCTGCGAGATCTGCTCCCGACAGCTGAAGCCGTCGGCGACGATGAGCGTGTCGGGGGCGGCCTTTCGCACTTCGGGGAGCAGGACCCTCTCGCCAATCGCGAGTGAGACGTCGTAGTGGGTCTTCTCGAAGCCGAACGCTCCCGCCATGCCGCAGCACCCGGAGTCCGGGACCTCGAAGTCGACGCCGAGCCGCGTCAGCACCTGGCGGTCCGCTTCGACCCCGAAAAGGGCGCGCTGGTGGCAGTGGAACTGGAGAAGGGCCGACCGGGAGAGCGGTACCGGGGCGAAGTCGGGCGCGTCGCGCTCGAGAAACTGCGCGAAGAGGACCGTCGCCCGCGAGAGACGCGCGGCGCGCTCGTCGCCCGGAAAGAGCGCGGGAAGCTCGTCTTTGAAGACCGCCGCGCACGAGGGCTCGAGAACGACGACGGGCCGGCCCGCGTCGACGTGGGGGGTGAGAGCGGACACCGTCTTCGCGAGTAGCTTCTTCGCGGTTCGGAGCATCCCGAAGTCGTATAGCGGGCGGCCGCAACACAGCCGCTCCCGCGGGAGCTCGACCCGGAAGCCCGCGGCCTCGAGGACTTCGACGGCGGCGCGGCCCACGCCGGTCGAGAAGTGGTTCGTGAACGTATCGGGAAAGAGGAGGACGTCCCGTCGGTCCGCTGCGCGGCGCGCGCCGGGATCCCGCTTCCCGAACCACGTTCGGAAGGTCTCGCGAGCGAAGCGGGGGAGCGTCCGCCGCTGCGAGATACCCGCGACCGCACGAGCCGCGCTCGCGAGCCCGGGCGTCTGCGTCACGAAGTTCGCGACGCCGGGCGCCGCGCCCCCGAGACGGGCCCACCGGTGCAGGAGTCCCATCGAGTAGGCCGCGGCCGGCCGGAGGCGCCCGGCGTAGTGGCGCGAGAGGAACTCCGCCTTCCACGTCGCGACGTCCACTCCGACCGGGCAATCCGACTTGCATCCCTTGCAGGAGAGGCAGAGATCCAGGGACTCGCGAACAGCCGATTCCTTCCAGCCGCCGGTGAGGACGTCGCCACGGATCATCTCGTCCAGGAGCCGCGCCCGTCCGCGCGTCGAGTGCTTCTCTTCGCGCGTGACCATATAGCTCGGGCACATGACGCCGCCCTTTTCGCGGCGGCACTCGCCGACCCCGACGCACCGCTGAAGCGCGCGCGAGAAGTCTCCGCCGTCGTCGGCGTACGCGAACGCTGTGGCCACCGGCGTGGAAGGGCGCTGCCTCAGGTTCTCGTCCGCGCGCCACGGATCCACGAGCTTGCCCGGGTTCATCCGGCCCTCCGGATCCCAGATCGCCTTGAACTCGCGGAACGCGCCGACGAGCTCCTCGCCGAACATCTTCGGCAAGAGCTCCGCGCGCGACTGCCCGTCACCGTGCTCGCCGGAAATCGATCCGCCGAACCCGACGACGAGGTCCGCGGCCTCGGAGAGGAAGGCGCGGTATCGCTCGATGCCGGCCGAGGTGACGAAGTCGAAGTCGGTCCGGGTGTGGACGCAGCCCTGCCCGAAGTGCCCGTAGAAGTCGCCGTGATAACCGTATCGGTCGAGGAGCGCGCGCAGCTTGCGCAGGTAAGGGCCGAGCTTTTCGGGCGCGACGGCCGAGTCTTCC
Organism: Thermoanaerobaculia bacterium; assembly: GCA_046717185.1. Taxonomy (GTDB): domain Bacteria; phylum Acidobacteriota; class Thermoanaerobaculia; order UBA5066; family Gp7-AA6; genus Gp7-AA6. The sequence continues at coordinate 150 of JBKJVY010000117.1, read as the reverse complement.
CACCCTTCCCAGGTGAGCGGCTGGCCGGGGACGTGAGCGGTCGCGCCGAGCGCGGCCTGGCGGATCTGCCAGATCCGCGCGGCGTCCTCGCGCCGCTCGAAGAGCCGCGACGAAACGGCGCCGCCTTCCGCCGCGCACGACCGGACGAGA
>JBKJVY010000116.1:0-7642 GCA_046717185.1 Thermoanaerobaculia bacterium | reverse complement strand
CTCCAAGTTCGTGGAAACCGCCGCCAGACAGAAAGCCGCTGCCGAGATCCTCGTCTCGGAGTCCGAGATGGCCGAGATCCGCGCGGATCGGCGGCTCGTCCGGCGCCTTCAGCGGGGCCACCGGGAGGCGGTCTCGTCGGGTCAGGGCTGAATTCAGGTCAGGGCTGAATTCAGAAATTCAGCGTTGTCCCCATTCGCAAACCCCGCGCCAATCGCGTATAAATCGTAGATGGCGACAGTCGAGAGTTCCCGCCAGACGGGCGTGATCGCCGCCCAGCGCACCGAGGAGTTGCTCGGTTTCCTGGCGGAGCGGGTCCTCGTCCTGGACGGCGCGACCGGCACCGGGATCCAGGCGCGCGACCTCTCCGCAGCCGACTTCGGCGGCCCCGACTACGAGGGGTGCAACGAGCACCTCGTCCTCACGCGGCCCGACGTCGTCGCGGACCTCCACGCGAGCTACTTCGACGCGGGTGCCGACATGGTCGAGACGAACACCTTCGGTGGGACCCCGCTCGTTCTCGCGGAGTACGGTCTCGCCGAGAAAGCTTTCGAGCTGAACCGCGAGGCGGCTCGGATCGCCCGGGAAGTGGCCGAGCGCTTCCGGCATCCGGATCGCCCCCGCTTCGTCGCGGGCTCTATGGGCCCGACGACCCGCTCGATCACGGTGACGGGCGGCGTCACGTTCGAGGAAATGATCGGTCACTACCGCGTACAGGCGCTCGGCCTGCTCGAAGGGGGCTCCGACGTCCTCGTCCTCGAGACCACGCAGGACACACGCAACGCGAAGGCGGGCTTGATCGGCATCGAGAAGGCGTTCGGCGAGGTCGGCTGGCGCGTCCCGGTGATGCTCTCCGCGACGATCGAGCCGATGGGCACGATGCTCGCGGGGCAGACGATCGAAGCGTTCTACGCGTCGGTAATGCACATGCCGCTGCTTTCGATCGGGCTCAACTGCGGCACCGGTCCCGAGTTCATGACGAGCCACATCCGGAGCCTCGCGGCGCTCGCGCGTACGCGAGTGTCCTGCTATCCGAACGCCGGGCTGCCGGACGAGGACGGGCTCTACAGCGAGAGCCCGGAGAAAATTGCTTCGGTCCTCTCCCGATTCCTCGACCAGGGACTCGTGGACATCGTCGGCGGATGCTGCGGCACGACGCCCGCTCACGTGAGGGCTCTCGCGGCCATCGCGGCGGGACGCAAACCGCGCCGGATCCCGGAGGACCGTCGCACGCTGGTCTCCGGCATCGACATGCTCGAGATCAACGAAGACAACCGCCCCGTCCTCGTCGGCGAGCGGACGAACGTCCTCGGCAGCCGGAAGTTCAAGCGGCTGATCGCGGCGGGGGAGTTCGAGGCGGCGGCCGAGATCGCGCGGGCGCAAGTGAAGAACGGGGCGCAGGTCATCGACGTCTGCCTCCAGGATCCGGACCGCGACGAGGCCGCCGACGTCAACGCGTTCTTCGAGCGCGCGACCCGCATGGTCAAGGCGCCGTTCATGCTCGACTCCACGGACGCGCAGGTCCTCGAGCTCGGGCTTGTGTGGAGCCAGGGCAAGTCCGTCATCAACTCGATCAACCTGGAAGATGGGGAGGAGCGGTTCCGCGCGGTCGTGCCGCTCGCACAGCGCTACGGCGCGGCGCTCGTCGTCGGCACCATCGACGAGGACCCGGTCCACGGCATGGGCGTCACGCGGGAGCGCAAGCTCGAGATCGCCCGCCGGAGCTACACGCTCCTGACCGAGAAGTACGGCATCCCGGCGGAAGACCTGATCTTCGACCCGCTCGTCTTCCCGTGCGGGACGGGAGACGAGAAATACGTCGGGAGCGCGGCGGAGACGGTCGAAGGGATCCGCGCGATCAAGGCGGAGTTCCCAGAGTGCAAGACGATCCTCGGCATCTCCAACGTCAGCTTCGGACTACCCGAGTCGGGACGCGAAGTCCTGAACTCGGTCTTCCTGTACCACTGCGTGAAGGCGGGCCTCGACCTCGCGATCGTGAACTCCGAAAAGCAGATGCGGTACCCGTCGATCCCGGACGAGGAGCGCCGGCTCGCCGAGGACCTCCTCTTCAACCGGGGCGACGACCCGGTCGGCGCGTTCGCAGCCTACTTCAAGGCGAAGGGCCACGCCCCGAAGGCGCCGGTCGCGCGCGCGGGCACGCCGATCGAGCGGTTGCCGCGTTACATCGTCGAGGGCACGAAGGAGGGGCTTCTCGCCGATCTGGAGGAAGTGCGCACGGGTGGGATGGAACCGCTCGCGATCATCAACGGACCCCTCATGGAGGGGATGCGCGAGGTCGGACGGCTCTTCAACGACAACGAGCTCATCGTCGCCGAGGTCCTCCAGTCGGCCGAGGCGATGAAGGCCGCCGTGAACCACCTCCAGAAGTTCATGGAGAAGTCGGCGAGCTCCCTCAAGGGGAAGATCGTTCTCGCGACGGTCAAGGGCGACGTCCACGACATCGGGAAGAACCTCGTCGAGATCATCCTCTCCAACAACGGTTACGAGGTGATCAATCTCGGCATCAAAGTCCCCTCCGAAACTCTGGTCGCGGCGTGCCGCGAGCACGCGCCCGACGCGATCGGTCTCTCCGGTCTCCTGGTCAAGAGCGCGCAGCAGATGGTCACGACCGCGCAGGACTTGACGGCGGCGGGGGTGGCGGCGCCGCTCCTCGTCGGCGGCGCGGCGCTCTCCCAGCGGTTCACCGACAACAAGATCGCGCCGGCCTACGGCGGGGTGGTCGTCTATGCGGAGGATGCGATGCGCGGCCTCGCGCTCGCGGACCGGGTCCTGTCGGGGGACGAGGCGCGCGCCGCGCTCACGGCGGAGGCGGAGGAGAGGCGCCGTTCGCGGCCCGCGGCGGCGGAGCGCGAAGTCAACCCGCTCGCGGCGCCCGCCGTGCGAAATCCCTCGATCGAGATCGTGCCGCCCGCCCCCGCGCCCGACTTCGACAAGCACGTCCACGCGGACCTCTCCGTCGATGGGATCTGGCCGTACGTCAACCCGCACATGCTCTTCTCGAAGCACCTCGGTCTGCGCGGGAGCTACTGGAAGCTGAAGGAGTCGGGGGACGCGAAGCTCGCGGAGCTCGAGGAGGTCGTCGGGCGGCTGCGGCGATCCGGATGGATCCGGCCGCGCGCGATCTACCGATACTTCGAGTCGTACTCGGACGGGAACTCGGTCCATCTCGTCGAGAACGGGAAAATCGTCGGTACGTTCGCGTTTCCCCGGCAGGCCACGGGTGAGCGGCTCTGTCTCGCCGACTTCGTGCGGCCGCGCAACGAGGGAACTCCTCTCGACACCGTCGCACTCCTCGTCACGACGGCGGGCGAAGGGATCCGTGCGCGCGCCGAGAAGCTCAAGCACGAAGGGGAGTACCTGCTCTGCCACGCGCTCCAGGCGCTCGCCCTCGAGAGCGCCGAGGGCGCGGCCGAGTGGGTGCACGAACGGATCCGCGAGGGCTGGGGTTTCCCCGATCCGGCCGAGACGTCGATGATCGACCGCTTCCAGGCGCGCTACCGGGGAAAGCGCTACAGCGCGGGGTACCCGGCCTGGCCCGAGCTCGCCGATCAGACGACCCTCTTCCGGCTCCTTCCTGGCGGGCAGATCAACGTCGCCCTGACCGAGGGTTACATGATGGATCCGGAGGCGTCGGTCTCCGCCCTCGTCGTCCACCATCCCCAAGCTCGGTATTTTTCGGCCTAGTTACCAGTCCTCCGCAACCAAAACCCCGCCCGCCGGGTTCTACCGGGCGGATGCATCGCCTCGAACTGGCTGTGACTAATCGCCACATCTCGACCTCTTGAACCGATGTTTCTTCTTGATTACTATCTCCTTCCAGAATGATCAACGAACTTGACGGCCGAATTCTGACGATCCTGCAGAAAAATGCTCGCACCTCCACCGCCGAGATTGCGCGGCAGGTGGGGCTTGCCCCGTCCGCCGTGTTCGAGCGCATCCGCAAGCTCGAGGAGAAAGGGATTCTCCAGGGCTACAGCGCGCGCATCGACCCGCACGCGGTCGGCCTCGCGCTCGTCGCCTTCATCTTCGTGCGCTCGAACGACCGGCCGGGGGGCGTACAGACCGCGGAGAGAATCTCGAAGATCCCCGAGGTTCTCGAAGTGCACCACGTCGCGGGGGAGGACTGCTTTCTCGTGAAGGCGCGCGCCGCGGACCCCGAGTCGCTCGGCCGTCTGCTCCGGGAGGAGCTCGGAAGTATCCCGACGATCACCTCGACTCGCACCACCATCGTCCTCGAGACCGTCAAAGAGACCGCCGCGCTGCCGATCGCCGTCGAGGAGGAAGTGGAGGCCGCCAGTGCTTGACGTCTCGACCGGACTCCGCCCGCCTCAGGGCAAGCTCGTCGCCGCCTTCGCGTCGGTGTACCTGATCTGGGGCTCGACTTACCTCGCGATCCGTTTCGCGATCGAGACCATGCCGCCTCACCTCATGGCCTCCGTACGTTTCCTCGTCGCCGGGGCGATTCTCTACGTCTGGGCGCGCTGGCGCGGCGCCCCGCGGCCGACCCTCGCGAACTGGCGCGCGGCCGCCGTCGTCGGCGGCTTCCTTTTGCTCGGAGGCAACGGCGCCGTCGTGTGGGCGGAGACGCGCGTTCCCTCCGGGCTCACCGCGCTTCTCGTCGCGATGGTCCCCATCTGGATGCTGGTGCTCGAAATGCTCCCGCGTCTCGGAGGGAGGAAGCCGCGCGCGGCCGTCGTCGCCGGGATCGTGCTCGGACTCGTCGGCCTCGTCGTGCTCGTCGCGCCCGGAAAGCTCGCGGGCCGGGTGGATCCTCTCGGCGCCGGCGTCCTCCTGCTCGGGTGCCTGTCCTGGGCGTTCGGCTCGCTTTACTCGCGCGGCGCGGCGCTGCCGAAGTCGGGGTTCCTCGCCGCCGCGATGGAGATGGTGGCCGGCGGCGTCCTGCTCCTTCTCTTCGGCCTCGCGACGGGGCAAGCGGGACAGGTTGCCGTGTCGACGATTTCCGCGCGGTCGCTCTTCGCGCTCGCTTACCTGATCGTCTTCGGCTCTCTCATCGGGTTCACGGCGTACATCTGGTTGCTCGGCCGGACGACGTCCGCGCGCGTCTCGACCTACGCATACGTGAACCCGGTCGTCGCCGTTCTGCTCGGCTGGGCCTTCGCGGGCGAGCCGATGTCACTCCGCACGCTGATCGCCGCGGCGGTCATCATCGGCGCGGTCGTACTCATCATCCGCTACGGGGCGAGGCGTGAGATTCCTGTTCCGGTGCCGGCCGAAGCGGCGCCGGAGGCGGACCTCCTTGCCCGTAATACCGCGGGAGGGCGTGCTTGAAGACCCCCGATCCGATCGCGCTCCTCCTCCGAATTCTCGATGAGGCGTACGAGAAAAAGGCCTGGCACGGACCGAACCTCAAAGGCACTCTCCGCGGAGTGGGCGTGCAGGAGGCCGTCTGGCGTCCGGCTCCCGACCGGCATAACGTGTGGGAGCTCGCGCTGCACGCCGCGTACTGGAAATACGCTTCGTGGCGGCGGCTCACCGGAGAGAAGCGCGGCGCTTTCCCGGTGACCGGCAGCAACTGGTTCGTCCGCCCCGAGCCCGCACCCCAGCCCTCTCCCAGAGGGAGAGGGAGAGAGACTTCGGCGACGGAGAAGGCGTGGCGCGCAGACCTTGCCCTGCTCGACGAGCAACATCGGCGGCTGCGGGCCGCCGTCGAGAAGATCCCCGTGCGCCGCCTGTCGACCGTGTCGCGGGGCAGCCGGCACCGCATCGACACGCTCGTGTACGGGATCGCGGCGCACGACGTGTACCACGCGGGCCAGATCCAGCTCGTGAAAAGGCTCTACCGCGATCGCGTCGGGAACCCCTCCCATGGCTGAGGCCGGGGCTCCCGTCGCCTGTCGGCTCGACGCGTTCGACGAAAGGGAGCGGGCCCGCCACCGTCAACTCGCCTCCGAGCTCCGCGCCGCGATGACCGACGTCGAGGAGCTCGCGGACGGATACGCGGTGCGTTTCCCGGGGAAGCCGTTCCTCTTCCTGCGGATTGCCCGGTGGATCGAGCTCGAGCGGGCGTGCTGTCCGTTCCTGACGATCCGGCTCGAGATCGAGCGCTCGGCTCCGGCGTACCGCGTGCGGCTCACGGGGCCGGAGGGCGCAAAAGACGTCCTCCGGGCGGAGCTTCTGCGCGTCCCCTGCGGTGCTTCGAAGTGAACGCTCGCCGCATCGTCGACGTCAGCCACGGGATCGAGGCGGGGATGGTCACCTACGAGGGCCTTCCCGTGCCGGTCATCGGGGAGTTTCTCTCTCGCGAGGCGTCGCGCGGAAAGTATTCGGAGGGGACGACGTTCTCGATCGGGCGCGTCGAGATGGTGGCGAACACCGGGACGTACGTGGACGCGCCGTTTCACCGGTTCGAGAAGGGGGCGGACGTCGCGGAGCTCAAGCTCGAAAAGCTCGCGAACCTCGAGGGGATCGTCGTGGACGCCTCGGCGGCGGGGCGCGCCGTCGGCCCGGAGCACTTCGATGGACTCAATCTCGCCGATCTCGCCGTCCTCGTCCGAACCGGCTGGAGCCGCAACTGGCGCACGCCAGCGTACTTTCGCGACCACCCGTACCTGACGCGCGCCGCGGCGGAGCGGCTCGTTCTCGGACGGCCCGCGCTCGTAGGAATCGACTCGCTGAACATCGACGACACCGGCGATGGCGCGCGTCCCGCGCACACGCTGCTCCTCGCCGCGGGCATCCCGATCGTCGAACACCTGACGAACCTCGACACGCTGCCCGCGTCCGGTTTCCGTTTCCACGCCGTCCCCGCCCCCTTCCGCGGGCTCGGCAGCTTCCCGGTTCGCGCGTACGCGATCCTCGCAGAGGGTTGAGCTCCAGTGTTCCGGAATTGATTGAAGCCGGGGGATCGTTGTCTCTCACCGGAGGCGATCCCTGAACTCGAAGCGAACCCGTTCTTTCGCGGCAGCCCTCACGGTCAGCCTTCTATCGGCCACGGGGTGCGCGCGCGCCCAGGGCGTGCCGGAGATCGCGCTCCAGCCGCTCGCGACCGGCCTCGCGCAGCCAACCGCCATCGCGCACGCCGGTGACGCGCGCGTCTTCCTCACCCTCCAGCGCGGCCGGATCGTCGTGTTCGAGAACGGCGCCGTTCGGACGACCTCCTTTCTCGACGTCACTCCGCTCGTGTCGTGCTGCGGCGAGCGCGGCCTCCTCGGCCTGGCGTTCCATCCCCGGTACTCGGAGAACGGGCTTTTCTTCGTAAACTACACGAACACGGCGGGGAACACGGTCGTCGCGCGCTACCGTGTCTCTTCCGCCGATCCGAACGTCGCCGACTCCTCGAGCGGCGTCACTCTTCTCACCATCGCGCAGCCCTTCGCGAACCACAACGGCGGCCACCTCGCGTTCGGTCCGGACAGCTACCTCTACATCGGCATGGGAGACGGCGGTTCGGCAAACGATCCGATGTGCGCCGGCCAACGGGACGACACGCTGCTCGGCAAGATGCTGCGGATCGACGTGGACGTGAATGTGGGTGTGTCGCCCTTCTACGGGATTCCGCCGGACAATCCGTTCGCTGCTCCCGGCGGTGCGCGCGACGAGATCTGGGCGAAGGGTCTTCGGAATCCGTGGCGATATTCGTTCGACCGCGCGACCGGCGACCTC
>JBKJVY010000115.1:0-17432 GCA_046717185.1 Thermoanaerobaculia bacterium | reverse complement strand
ACCTGCCGGAGGGTCGACTCTTCGAGCTGCAGGACCAGATCTCGAGTCGGATCGTCGAGAAGCTCCAGCTCCAGCTCGGGCCGGAGGAGAAGAGGCTCCTCGAGAGGTCGCAGCCGGTGCCCGACCGCGCGATGGAGGAGTACCTCTCCGCGCGTGCACTTCTGCGGGATGTCTCCAACGCCACCCTGGAGCGCCGGGTCGAGATCGTGTCCGTCTTCGATCGGATTTTGGCGGAGCAACCGGATTTCGCGCCCGCGATCGGGGCCCGCGCCTACGCGCGTGCGTGGCTCGCGTTCGTCGTCCCCTCACCGGAGAATCATCAGGGTGCGCTCTCGGACGCTCGCCGCGCGCTCTCGCTCGACCCCGACCTGGCGGAGCCGCGCGTTGCGCGCGCGTCCCTCGCATGGTCCTCGCTCGGGGACTGGAACGTCGTGACCGCGGTGCGCGAGCTGTCGGACGCGATCGCGCGGGCGCCGAATCTCGAGATTGCCCACCTGGACCTCGCCCGGATTCACTACCACAACGGTTGGGCCGAGGAGGCACGGCGGGAGATCGCCGAGGCGCTCCGGCTCCACCCGTTCGGGGAGGCGCAGAGAATGGCCGCCGCGGCGGCCACGTGGCTGGAGGGGCCGGCCCGCGGCCTCGAAGAATCGAAGCGCTTGTCCCCGGAAATGCAGCGCAGCTGGTCGGCCCGCTGGCAGTTCCTCTGGGCACGCGCGGTCGTGGAAAACCCGGCGAGTGTTCTACCTGCCGCGGAGGCACTCTTCCGCGAGGCACCCCGATCCGAGCCCGCTTTTGCTGCGCTGCTCGCCATCGTACGGGCGAGGAGCGGCCAGCCGACGGCGGACCTGGAGCAACGGATCGCCGAGACCGACCGGCGGATCGGCCACTTTCACCACGTCCTGCACTTCCTCGCGGACGTGCACGCGATCCGCAGGGACACTGGCGGGGCGATCCAGCGGCTTCGCGAAGCGGCGGAGACCGGGTTTTCGTGCGCTCCCTGCTTCGACCAGGATCCGCTGCTCGCGGCCATCCGAGGATCCGCCGAATACGCGGCGTTCAAGAGGGAGCTCGCGCGACGGGACGCGGGCTACCGAGCGGCGCTGAAAGGGGTTCTCTAGGGCCGGCGGATCTACAGCGCCGCGGCGAGATCGGGAGCGGTCAGGGGCAGCTTCCCGACGTTGCCGACGACCGCGAGCGAGAGGACTTTGCCGTCGAACAGCCGTTCGGCCTCCTCCGCGACCTCGTCGGACGTAACGGCATCGACCTTCGCCAGCCACTCCTCTGCCGGGGCGACGCGTCCGAAGTAGAACTCCTGGCGCGCCTGGGACGACATCCGGGCGACGGTGGACTCGAGCCCCAGGATCATGCTGCCCTTCAGGTTCTGCTTCGCCCAGGCGAGCTCGCGCGGGCGGACGCTGTCGCGCTTCAGTTTCTTCAGCTCGCGCAGAGTCACCTCGAGAACCCGCTCGAGGTTCTTCGGCGCGCAAGCGGCGTAAATCGTCTCGTAACCGCCGAGCCGGTAGGAGTTGAGAGAAGAAGCGATCGCGTAGACGAGGCCCCGCTTCTCGCGGACCTCCTGGAAGAGGCGGGAAGACATGCCGCCGCCGAGGACGATATCCACGACGTGGGCCGCGAACCGGCGGCCGCTCGACTGGGAGGGCCCCTCCACGCCGAGGCAGACGTGAACCTGTTCGAGGCCCCGGCGCGCCTTCAGCTGGGCGTGCTGATGGGAGTGGGGTTTCGACGGCCGGCTCTCTCCGTGTCGTTGGCCGCCGTTGCCGCGCGCCGCCCGCCTCCGGAAGAGCTTCTCGACGCTCTCGAGGACCTCGAGCTCGCGAACGTGCCCGGCGACCGACACGATCAGGTTGTCGGGCGTGTAGAGCTCCCGGTAGTAGCGATAAAGGTCGCCGAGACCGATCGCCCCGACCGTCGCCGCGGTCCCCAGGATCGGCGCTCCGAGCGGGTGCGTCCGCCAGAACGACCGGACGAACATCTCGTGAACGAGGTCGTCCGGGTTGTCGTTCGCCTCGCCGATCTCCTCCAGGATGACCCCACGCTCGACCTCGATGTCGTCGGAGTCGAACGCGGGCGCGAGAACGATATCTCCCAGCAGGTCCAGGGCTTCCGGGAACCGGGAGTCGAGCGTGTGCGCATAGAAGCCGGTGTACTCCTTCGTCGTGAAGGCGTCCACGTCTCCGCCGAGGCGGTCGATCGCGCGGGCAATCTCGACGGTCGAGCGGCGGCGAGTCCGCTTGAAGAGGACGTGCTCGAGAAAGTGCGAAATGCCGCGCTTTCCCGGGGTTTCCTCCCCCGACCCGGCCCGCACGAAGAACCCGAGCGCGAAGGAGCGGACGTCCTGCATCTCGTCGATCAGGACAGTGACACCGTTCTCGAGAAGGTGTTTGTGAACCATAGGACCCCCGGTAGGCAGTCAAATTTTATCCCGCCCGGGGTGCTGCGGCTGGAAAGTATTTAGCTATTGATTTTAAAGGGCTTAGTCGGCGCCGATGCTAAGGGCGGCGAGCGGGCGTCAGCCTCAGAGTCCCGGGATTGAACGGTGCGATCGGCACGTCGCTGTCGGCGTCTCCGACGATGAAGCGCCACTCGTCGTAGAAACGACGCCCCCGCCACTCGCGCAGCGCCTGCTTGTGGACTTTCGACCGCACCCCGACGATCGGGCCGACGTTCAGCTCCTGACCGCCTGATCCGATGCCGGGCGTCGGCGTCGGACGAAGACCGCTGTACGTCGCGGGGGGGCGGTTGCTCGGGTCCACGTTCTGATCCATGAAAGGCGTGGAGTCGGGCTGCCCCTGGATCAGGAGCTTCCAGTCGTCGCACCGGCACATCGGGTCCTTCCAGAGCTTGCGGATCGTGCGCGGGCGGTTCGCGAACATTTCCTGCAGGGAAGTCGGGTAGCGGCCGTATCTTCTCTGGAAGAGGGCGATCGCGCGGGCGTACTGCTTTCCCCGGAAGAGCAGCTCCTCCTCCCTCTCGCGACGCATCAGGGTCGAGATCGAGGGCCCTACGGCAGCAATCGAGATCGTCAGGATCGCGATGAAGACGATGACTGCGACCATGGTGTAGCCGCCATCCGACGAACGGCGGGGAGACGCTTGTCGGCGGAGGAGAGGGGCCAGTGGCTACCAGTCCTTGTAATACGTCCCGTCGAGCGCCCTTTCGGTCGAGGCGCTGTGGACGTCGACGACTCCCGGAGCGACGGTCTCCTCCGGGGGCGCCTCCCCTTCGGTTCCGGTCGTGAGCTCTTCGAAGGCCACGACCCACGTGTCGCGCGACTTCGTCATCGGATCGACCGGAATGCTCCGCAGATAGGCCTCCGCGACGAGGGTCTGGAGGTCGGGCGGGTAGTAGCCCTTGTCCCCGTGGAACTGGTCGATCGTGCTCCGGAAGGTGAAGAGGTTCTCCTTCAGGGCTGCCTCCCGGGCCCGCTGAGGGGAGTCGCGGAGAGCGGGTATGGCGACCGCCGCGAGGATCCCGATGATCGTCATGACGACGAGGAGCTCGAGGAGCGTGAAGCCGTCCTCGGAATCCCGGGGCCCGGCTGATAGCTGAGAGCTGATAGCGGAAACCTTCCTCATCACCAGTCCTTGTAGTTCGTCCCGTCGATCGCGCGTCGGTCGGAGAGGGAGTACACGTCGTAGACGTTCTGCCCACCCCAGGAGAACGAGCCCGGGTCGTCCTGGAAAGAGCGAAGCCCCCACTCGACCTTCTTGCGTATCGGATCCATCGGGATCCGTCGCAGGAACTTCATCTTGCGGTTGACCTGCCCGATCAGGTCCACGCCCTCGACGAGCGATTCGACGTCGGGGGGATAGCACTCGCTGTCAACGCCCGGCTGCGGGAGGAGTCCCGCGTCGCAGTACTGCTTGAACTTGTCGAGCGCGTTGCGCATCAGGCGGAGCTGGTACCGGAGCTCGACCTCGCTCTGCCGCTTGAGCGTGTACCGGGCGACCGGGATCGCCATGGCCGAGAGGATCGTGACCATCGCAGCGACGATCGCCATCTCGACCATGGTGAAACCGCGCTCCTCGGGCCGGAAGCCGGGAGCCGATAGCCGGGAGCCGGAACGGTTCACGGGGTGCGGACCTCGATGAATGCCTCGGACAGGGTTGCCTCGCCGCCCGTCCTGGCCTTCTCGAAGGCGAGCTTGGACCGGCCGGGCGCGATCGCCCGCAGAATGATCTCCGCGACGGGAGACCCGGCCGCGAGCGCGGCGCCCGCGGGCAGGTCGAGAACGACGCGGCCCGGCTCGACCCTCCCCTCGGCGACGCCGCTGCCGGTCGGTATCGGGCGGACGGCGAGGACCGAGAGGATCGCCGGATCGAACGCGATTTCCACCATTCCAGAAGTCGTGCTCCCCGCCCCGGTCGCCCGAACGAGCACGGTACGCACCTCGCCCGGAATGAGCGAGAGGGACGCCGGCTCGAAATCGAAGGCGACCGCCGCGGAGCTCTGCGCAACGGGCCCCGAGCTTTGCGGGACGACGCCGGGGGTCGTCGGCGGCCGCTCCCCCTGCGGCGGGATCGCGTCGCGGGGGTTCGGGCGGAACGGATCGTTGGGCAGCCCGCCCGGCACGAGGAGTTGCGGCACCGGCGTCACGACGGGCGCGGGCGGCGGCGGGGTTCCCCGCGGAACGGAGGGCTCGCGGCGTCCGAACTCGAAAGGTCCGCCCTGGCCGCCGGGCGACTCGATCCGGGGGCTCCCCTGGAACGAGATGTTCGAGTCGGTCCCGACGTACACGGGCTCGAGGTCCTCGGCGGTGACGTCCGGAATGCGCAGGATGTGCGGAGTCAGCGTCAGCACGAGGTCGGTCGCGGTGTCGGTCGTCGCCTTCTTCGAGAAGAGACGCCCGAGAATCGGGATGTCGCCCAGGAAAGGCACGGAGGTGGTCGTGTGGCTCTTGTCCGTCCGGAAAAGGCCGGCGAGAAAGTTCGTCTCGCCGTCTTTCAGACGGATGCTCGAGGAGATCGAGCGGGTCCCGATGATTGGCTGCCGCTGACCGGTCTGCACCTCCACGAAGCCGTTCAGGTTCGATACCTCGATCGTGAGCTTCAGCGTGACTTCCTTGTTGTGGTGCACGCGTGGTTCGACCTCGATCTTGATTCCCACGTCCTGGTACTGGAAGGACGTCACCGGCACGATGTTGCCGCCGATCGTCGTTCCGGTGTTGAAGGTCGTCGTCGGGATCGGCACGCGGTCGCCGATGACGAGCTGGGCCTTCTGCCCCTCCGAGATGCGCAGCTGCGGCTTTGCGAGCAGCTCCGCGTCCGTGTTGTTCTTGATGAAGGAGTACGAGACCGAGGGAAGCGTGAAACCGAACGAGCGGAGCGAGATGTCTTTGATCTGGTCCCACGTGAAGCTGCCCTCCGGCACGTCGTTGCCGAAGTTCGTCTGGCCGCCGGGCGCCGTGAGGAGCCCGCGGGTCTCGTAGGCCGCAAGAAGTACTCCGAGGTCCTGGGACTTCGTCGTGTTGATCTGCAGGAGCTCGACGTCCACGACCACTTCCGCGAGCTGTTTGTCGTTCTGGTCGACGATCCGCTCGGCGATGGCAACCTTGTCGGCGGTGTCCCGAAGGGTGACCGAGTTCTCCGCCTTGTTGACCGCGATCCGCGTCGTCTGAAGGAGCGACCGAAGCGCGTTCGCGACCTCGGTGACGTCCGCGTTCGAGAGGAAGAACGTCCGGATGACGAGGTCTTCGTACGTCTTTCGGTTCTGGGGGTTGTCGGCGGCGATCATGATCGTCCGCTCGTCGATCACTTTGTAGAAGTGGTTCTCCTGTCGCATGAGCGTCTCTAAAGCCCGCTGGAACTCCATGTTGGTCAGCGTGATCGCGACGTTGTCGTCCTTCAGCTGGGGATCGAAGATCACGTTGATCCCGGCCGCGTCGGCGAGCGCCTTGTAGATCTGCTTGATCGGCTTGGGCTGCGGGAAGTTCAGGCTGATCGGCCGGTCGCTCGCCGGCTCGAGGATCGGCGGCTTCGCCCGGCTGCCCCGGGCCTGCCTCTTCAGCGTTTCGATCCGAGTCTCGCCCGAGCGCTCGGCGGCCAGCCTCGTCGCGTCCTCGCGCGCCTTGCGCAGCTCGATCTCCGCATACTGGTTCGTCCTGTCGAGCAGGACCGCCTGCTGGAGCTCGACGACGGCGAGCTCGGGCCGGCCGGAGCCGCGGTAGAGCTTGCCCTTCTCGAAGTGGAACTGCGACGCCTTGATCTTCGCCCGAGCGAGCGACATCCGATAACGGTTGTTCTTCGGGTCGAGCTCGGCGGCCCGCGAGTACTGGAGCACCGCGAGGTCCCAGTGCTCGGCCGCCTCCTGGTCCCGGGCTTCGCGAAAGGCGCGGGAGCCCGTGCACGCCGTGAAGACGATCAGCGTCAAGACCAGGACAACACTCAGGTGATTTCGGTTTCTCATTTCCAAAGGAGCCCTTTCTCCGTTCGCACGATTCACTGGGTTATCCCGAGCCTTCTCGTCTCCGTCGGCGAGAATCCGACGAAGCCGATGTCGATCGACTCGTATCCGACTCTCTGAATGATCCAGCGGCCGAGGATCACGTCGCCGGCGCGCGCGTTGTAGGTGTCCTCTCCGGTCTGAAGGACCGCGATCGGCCGGTCTCTCGGCCCGAAGATTCCGATGAGCTTGAACGGGGCCGTCGGAGGCATCGGGGTCGGCGTCGGAGCCGGCGGAGGAAGCGGACCGACGAAGCCGGCCTGACCGGGCGCGGGAGGCGGCGGCGGCGCGGGCGTCGGCACCGGCGCGGGCCGCGGCGTCGGTTGCCGGAAGTCGAAGAGGTCACGTCCCGTGCTCCCTCCCCCGGCGCCGCGAAGCGGCTCGAGGTCCCGGGCTGTGATGAGCGGGACGTCCTCCGGCTCCGCCGCGCGCGGTCGGGGACGGCGGCCGATCGCCGGCCGGGGCTCGTCTCCTTCGACTGCTCCCGGTGCGGAGGCGACCGGCGGAGAGGCGGCCGGGTCGCGGCCGCTCCACTTCACAACGAAGAAAAGGAGGAGAACGGCGAGCACGCCGAAGAGGAGGGCCTGCCGCCGGGTCCCGAGCGCCGGGGCCTTCATCGGCGAACCGTCCTCTCGACGCTTCGCACGGTAGTCCGCGACGCGGCGGCCGGGCCGCCCGGTGCGGTTTGGGCCGGGCCGTCCTCGTTCGTGAAGTACGTCGCGAGGGTGAGCCGAACCTGCACCTCGCCCGGGGTTTCGCTGTCACGGGACAGGGAAATGTCCTTGACGACGATCCACCGGCGATTCGCCTCGAAGGCGTAAAGGAGCCGCTTGAAGCGTGCGTAGTCGCTCTCGAAGCTGAACCCGATCGTCATCTGGGAAAGGGGCAAGCTGGCAACCGACGCGATCGTGTAACCGATCGATTTCGGCGCCACTCCCACCTTTCGCATCACTTCGTGGATCTCCTCGACGATTGGCGCGAGGGTCTCTCTGCGCGAGCCGACCCTTCGCCCGTAGAACTCCTCGATCACGGTGGAGACTTCGGCGAGCCGGTCCCGTTCCGAGACGAGCTTCGCGGCCTCCGCTTCGCGGGCGGTGACGTCGCGCGTCAACGCGGACCGTCGCTCTTCCAGCCCCTGGGCCTGCGCCGCGGTGATCGAGCGGAAGCCGATCAGGAACGCCGCGTTCGCGAGCAGGAAAAGGCCGGAGGCCGTGAGGAGGCCGACGCGCTGGCGCCAGAGGTTCACGCGAGACTTCACGGCGCGTCCTCCGGGTCGTAGACCGTCGAGATCACGAAAGAGTGTCCCTCCGGGCTGCCGTCGCCCGCGTCCGGGCGCGTTTCGGACTTCAGCTCTACGGTCGTGAAGTGAGGCGAGCGCGCGAGAGCGGCGAGCGTCCGGACGACGCTCTCGGGACCCCGTCCGACGAGGGCAATGTCCACCACGATCTCCCGGTAACCCTGGAACGAGGGGTGGAGACGGGTGAGGCGGACCTCGGGAGGCAGCACGCGCTCGAGCCGCGCGAGCAGCGACATCCAGGAGAACTGGCGCTCCGAGACGAGTCGGAGGAGCCCGCGACTCTCGACCGCGAGGGCGGACGTTTCGTAGGCGCGGACGGTGGAACGCGCTTCCTCCGCGGCCTGCGCGGCGCGCGCGTGGCGCTTCTCCAGCCAGGCGATCTCCTCGCGCGTGTCGGCGACGTCGCGGCGGAACTCGCCGTAGAGGCTGGCGTTCACTCCGAAGAGGATGACGCCCGCGAGGAGGACGGCCCCGGCCACCAGGTAGACGGGACGATAGTCGCGGAACGGCCGGCGGGCGAAGTTCAGGTTCATCGGCTCAGGTTTTCCCGTAAACGGCCGCGAAGGCCGGCAGGAGCTCTGGCCGCGCCGCGATTCGCTCGTCGAAGCCGCGGTCCGCGGCGAAGAGCGCGCCCGACAGCGTGGTCGGTTTGACAGGGAGGGCAGCGGCGCTCGCCAGCTCGCGGCCGGGCGCGGCGTCGTGCACGTACACCGCCGTGAGACCCGCGCCGTGGAGCTTCTCGAGATAGTAGGAGAGCGAGAGCCGGATTTCCTGGTCCTGGTCCTCGTCGGCTTCTTCGCCTTCCTCCTCCGGCCGCTGGCGGAAGAAGAGGGGTCGCCCGTCGCGCGCGATCACGAACACGAGCGAGCCGGGAGAACGGTGAATGAGGCCGTAGTCGCCGCCCGCGAGCTGGTCGAGCGCCGGCGAGAGCCCTTCGAAGAGCATGAGGCTCGCCGGGGCGAGCGCTCCCACGCGCACCCCGGCGCTTTCGAACGACTGCTCGATCGAACGGAGGGTCTCGGAGGGCGCGGCCGCGACGAGCAGGCGGATCTCGCCCCCGTCTACGGCCCGCGGCATCTCCTCGAACACCACGGCGAGCTCCTCGGTAATCCCGGGCAGGAGCTTCTTCAGCTTCCACAGGACCATTTCGTGAACCGAGTCCTCCGACTGCGGCAGAGTGTCGAAATCGATCGGCAGAATGCGTGCCCAGGAGTCGGGAAACACGACCGACGCCCGGCTCAACCGGCCGCCCGAGAGCCTGCGGGCGGTGTCGACCGCCTCCACGATCGCGTCCCGGGAGTAGAGCGGCGTGCCGGAGGGTCCCGACCCCACCGTGCTCGCGGGATAAACGAAGTGACGGGAGTCCACGAACCCGGGGGGATCGCGGCGGACATTCACCCACGTCACGCCTTCGGCCAGAAGGCTGAAAACGTGTCCGGGAACGAACGGAGGAAGAAAAGGGAGTTTCATCACTCGACGAACGTGACCTTGTTGATTTCCTTCAAGGTCGTCAAACCCTCGAAGACTTTCGCGAGCGCCGCTTCGCGCAGGAACTTCATCCCCTCCTCCTTGGCCGCCCGCTTGATCTCGGCGGCGGGCCGCCGCTCGAGGATGAGCCCCCGGATCCGGTCGGACAGGTCGAGGAGCTCCGCGATCGCCATTCGCCCGTGAAAGCCGGTTCCGTCGCACTCGAGGCAGCCCTTCCCTTCGTAGAACTCCTGACCGGCGAGCGCTGCCGGGTCGAGTCCCGCCTCGAGGAACATCTGCGGCGAAACCGTGACCTTCTCCCGGCAGTGCTCGCAGATCTTGCGGACGAGCCGTTGCGCAAGGATGCAATTCAGCGCCGAGACGAAGTTGTAGAGCTCGACCTTCATGTTCAGGAACCGGCCGAGAACGTCCACGACGTTGTTCGCGTGAACGGTCGTGAAAACGAGATGCCCCGTCAGCGCGGACTGCACGGCGATCTGTGCGGTGTCTTCGTCCCGGATCTCTCCCACCATGATCTTGTCCGGATCGTGCCGCAGGATCGAGCGGAGGCCGCGGGCGAACGTCAACCCCTTCTTCTCGTTGACCGGTATCTGCGTGATCCCGCGAAGCTGGTACTCGACCGGGTCTTCGATCGTGACGATCTTGTCCTCGACTGACTGGATCTCGGAGAGGCACGCGTAGAGGGTCGTCGTCTTTCCCGAGCCGGTCGGGCCCGTGACGAGCACCATCCCGTAAGGCTCGCGGATGAACTTGCGCAGCTTCTTCTTCGTTTCGGCGTCGAACCCCAGGATGTCGAGGTTCAGGCTCTTGAACTCCGCGTTGGCCGACTCCTTGTCGAGAATGCGGATCACGGAGTCCTCGCCGTGGACCGTCGGCATGATCGACACGCGGAAGTCGATAGTTCTCCCCCGCACCCGGAGCTTGAAGCGGCCGTCCTGGGGGATGCGCTTCTCGGCGATGTCGAGCTCCGACATCACCTTGATCCTCGAGATGATCGTGCCGTGGTGACGCTTGTCGATCGGGTCCATGGCCTGGTAGAGAACGCCGTCGATCCGGTACTTGATGACGACGACGTTCTCCTGAGTCTCGATGTGGACGTCCGACGCGCGCCTCTGGATCGCGTTGAAGACAATCGAGTCGACGAGCTTGATGATCGGCGACGCGTCTTGCGAGATGCGGTCGATCGTGAGGGTCTCTTCCCCCTCCTCGTCCTCGCTGACGAGCTGAAGCCGGAAGTCCTCGGTGGCTTCGTCCAAAACCCGCTGGGAGGACTCGCTCTTCTGGAGGATGTCGGTGATCGCCGACCGGCTGCCGACCTTGAGCCGAAGCGGGAGACCCGCGAGGAGCTCGAGCTCGTCCAGCTTCACGACGTCGGTCGGGTCGGCGCAGATCACCGTCAGCGCTTTGTCGGTGCGCTTCTCGGGGATGAACGTGTAGCGCAGCATCCACTCGACCGGGATCGAGCGGAAGAGGTCCGGGTCGACGCGGAACGTGGAGACGTCCACGTACGGAAGACCGAGTCGTTCGCCGAGCGCGAGCGCCGCCGCCTCGGCCTGGCCCGCGGCGGTCGCTGCGCGACCGGCGGGCAGAACTTTCGACTGGGAGAAGTCCGGCTTCGGCTCCGACACTGGCGGCGGACGGATTTCCAACGAGCCCTTCGGTTGTTCTTTGGCCACTTCTAACCTTTTATCTGCGACATGATTCGGAAGATCGGGAGATACACGGAGAGAAGGATCGTCATGATGACGCCCCCCATCAGCACGAGGATCGCCGGCTCGACGAGCGTGATCACCCGGCCGAGCAGCACGTCGATCTCCTCGTCGTAAAAGTCCGAGACCGCCGTCAACATTTCTTCGAGCGCTCCGGAGGTCTCGCCCACCTTGATCATCTCGATCGTCAGGTTGGTAAAGATCCCGGTGGAATCGAGCGCCTGCCAGAGCTCGCCACCCTCGCGGACCTTCGGAACGACTTCGCGCACGCTCCGCGAGATGTGACGGTTGCCGATCGCTTCGGCGGCGTTTTCGAGCGAGGGAACGAGGGGCGTACCGCCCCCGAGCAGCGTCGCGAGGCTGCGCGTGAATTGCGTGATTGCGAAGCGCCGGAAAAGTCCCCCCAGGAACGGGAGCTTCAGGAGCGTGCCGTCGGACCACTTTCGGCCCGCGGGCGTGCGGATCCACCGCCACCCGAGCCAGGCGCCGACGGCGACGGCCGGGAACAGCCACACGATGTTGTCGCGAAGGAACGCCGCGATGCCGACGACGACCACGGTCAGGAGCGGCAGGTCGGCGTTGAAGTCCGCAAAGAACTCCTGGAACTTGGGGATCACGAAGGTCATCAGGACCGCGATCAGCACCGTCGAGAGGAGGATCAGGATCGCGGGATAGACGAGCGTCGAGACGACCTTGCGCGAGATCGCGATGATCGTCTTCTGGTACTTCAGGTATCGCCGCAGGACCCCCTCGATCTCCCCCGACTTCTCCCCTGCTTTGAGGGACGTCCAGTACAGACGCGGGAAGATGTCCCCCTGCTCGGCGAAGGCGTCGGAGATCGACGCGCCCGAGTTCACGCGATCCTTCACGTCCTGAAGGACCGCGCGCAACGTCGGGCTCTCCTGCCGTTCGAGGAGGATCTCAAAGGAGCGCACGACCGGCAGTCCGGCTTTGAGCAACGCGATCATTTCCTGGTTGAAGACGAGGAAGTCGGCCATCTTGACGCGGCCGCGGCGGCCCGCTCCCGCGCCCCCGAGCACGAAGCCGTGGCGCTTCACCTCGAAGACGTGGCCGCCGCGCCGCTCGATCTCCGCGCGCGCGGATTTCGAGTCCGGTGCGAGGATCGACTCCTCGGCGACCGACCCGTCCGGCCAACCCGTCTTCACGGAGAACTTCACGGCTTCCTCTCCACGCTCCGCTGCCCCTCGGTGCCCTTCTCCGCCCCGGCCCTCGGCGTCTCCTGGACGAGGAGGATCAGGATGAGGGCGTTTTTCGAGCCTTCCTCCTTCGACGCACCGACGACGAGCGTCTGGTTCAGGGTCACCGGCATGGACGCACGGTAGAGCGCCACCGGGGTGATGCGGCCCTGCGCGTTACGGCGCAGCCGCGAGAGCGAGAACGGAGAGAGCAGGAGCTGGTCGCCCGAGCCGACCGGCTCGATCCAGAAATTCAGCATGTAGGCGTCGCTCTCTTCGCCGAGGCGCGTCGCGACCGGACCTCCCTCGACCCCCCGCAACACCGTCGAGTCGATGAGGCTGTAATCATTGAACTGGAAGAGCTGCTTGAGTTTGGCGCCCAGGCCCCCGATCTCCTGCGCGATCGAGCCCGCCGGCACGTCCGCCCGGGCGCGCACGAGCTTCAAGGCGAACGTGAACCCGCGCGGGGGGGTATCGAAGTCGGCGATCACCTTCCGGATCGTGCGCAGGTTCTCCTCGCGGTCCGTGACGGTGATCGCTTTCAGACGCGGCGTCAGCGTCACCGTGCCCGCGGGGGAGAGGTGCGACCGGATGAGCAGCGCCGCTTCCTCGATCTGCCGGTATTTCAGGACGAAAACCTTCACCGCCGCCTCTTCCGCCGCGAAGAGCACGGGCGTGCAGAGCGAAAAGGCCGCGAGGGCCACGATGAAGGTTCTCTTGTATCTCACTCGAATTAAAAACTCCGCCCTCTCTGGCGAGGGCCCGCGAGAGTTGTCCGTTTCCAGTTCTCGGTTCTCAGCTGAGCACTGAGAACCGATCGCTGAGCACTCCGGCTAGATGTCGAGCGAACGATCCACGATCCATACCACCCGCGGCTCTTCGACGCCGGCGCCGGTGTTCCAGTCGTAGATCGTGGCGTCCGCGGGAAACGTCCGGCTCGAGCCGCGAGCCGCGGGCGCGAAGCCCGGGGCCGCCGTCTCGACCGGGGGGGAAACGGCCGTCGCCGCCGTGCGCGCGGGAAGCCGGACCGTACCCGGAAGAAGGAGAGTCATCGCCGCGACGGCTGCGGCGGACGCGAGCGCGGCAAGACGGCGGCGGCCGCTCAACCGGGAGACGGCGAGCTTGCGCTCGGCTTCCCGGAGAGCGATCCCCGTGCGAACGCCCGAGAGCACGCGGGCGACGTCTTCGGAGGAGACCTCGTCCCGAACCACCCGCGCGAAGAGGAGCGACGGCTCCCGCGAGACGATCTCGTCCCGGCAGTGGTCGCAGGAAGAGAGATGCTCCCGGAAATCACAGACCTGCCCGGCCGGCAGGGCGCCCTCGACGTAGTCGGCGAGGCGCTCCCGAACCCGGTCGCAGCGAACGCTCACGAGCGCCTCCCCTGGAGGAGCCCCGGACAGATCCGGGCGAGCTCCCGCCGCAGGATCCGGCGCGCGTTGAAGAGGTGATTGCGAACCGTGGACTCCCCGCACGCAAGAATCCGGGCGATCTCCTTCGTGTCGCAGTCCTCCATCTCCTTGAGTACGAAGACGGCCTTCTGCTTTCCGGTCAGCCGCCCCGAGACCATCTCGAAGAGGCGGGCGAGCTCGCCGCTCTCGAGCGCGTGCGTCGTCTGGGCGCCCGTCATCTCTTCCCGCAACCGCACGAGGTGAAGGGTTGCGCCGTGGGCCTTCTCGCGACTCCGGGAGCTGCGGAGAAAGTCGATCGAGAGGTTCGTCGTGATCCGGTAGAGCCACGTGTTGAAGGAGTACTTCTCGTCGTATCGGGCCAGCTGCTCCCACACCCGCAGGAAGACGAGCTGCGCCACGTCGCGGGCGTCCTCCCCGTCCCCGACGATCCGCCGGGCGACGGAGACGACCACGGGGGTCTTCCGGGTCACGAGGGTCTCGAACGCGACCGCATCGCCCCCCCGGGCGCGCAGGGCGAGCTCGCGGTCGGGAAGCTCGGCGGCTTCCTGTCGGTCCCGGCTTTCGCTGTATACGAGTTCCATCGTTCTCCGAAGGGGTTCTCCCGGCCGTTATACGGAGCGGCAACGCTCGGCGTCGCCCCCCTTGTTCCTTGGGTTTGTTCCCTGGGCTTGTTCCTTGGGCTTCTTCCTCAGGCTTGTTCCTCGGGAGGCCCGGATTGCCGCCCGGAGGCGCCGCTCTCGTCCCTCACGAGATAACCCTTTGAATGGTAAAACGTTGTTGCGACCCGAGCAAGCGAATTGCCCGATTCCCCGTGAACGATAATCGTGAGGGCATGCTCTTCTACCGGTTACTGGGCGCCGCCGCGCTCGCCGCCTACGCCCCGTTCGCCCTCCTCCGCTCGCTCACGGGCCGACGGCGCCTGGGCGACGTCGCCGGGCGGCTCGGCCGCCTCCCATACCCGGATTTGGACGGCGGGATCTGGGTCCACGCGGTTTCGGTCGGGGAGGTCGGGGTGGCCGCCACCCTCCTGACCGCTCTGGCGGCAAAGGCGGAGGGACGCCGTCTCGGACTCTCCGTTACAACCGCGGCGGGCCGCGAACTCGCCGATCGGATCGTCGCGCCGGGCGTGTCGGTCTTCGCGTTTCCCTTAGACCTCGCGGGCCCCGTCGAGCGTGCGCTTTCGCGGGTCCGTCCGGGCCTCGTCCTTCTGATCGAGACCGAGCTCTGGCCGCTCTTCCTCGAGCGGGCGGCCGCGCGCGGGATCCCGGTCGCGCTCGTCAACGGCCGGATCTCCGAACGCTCCTATCCCCGCTACCTCCTGCTGCGGCGCTGGTTCGCCCGCGCCCTGGAGTGCGTCTCTCTCTTCCTCATGCAGAGCGAAGAGGACGCGCGCCGGATGGAGCGGCTCGGAGCTCCCCTCTCCCGGATCCGGACGAAGGGCAACGTGAAATACGACCTCCCCATCGCTCCCCCCTTTGCCGACTGGGAGCGCCTCGAGAAGGCCGCACGGGGCCGTCCGGTCCTCGTCGCCGCTTCGACCGCGGAGGGGGAAGAGGAAGCGGTCCTTGACGCCTGGAGCTCGCTTTCGCCGCGCCCGCTGCTCGCAATCGCGCCGAGGCGGCCCGAGCGGTTCGACGAGGTAGCGCGCCGGGTCGAAGCGGCCGGGCTTCTTCTTCTTCGGCGGAGCATGGCGGACGCCGGCGGGCCCGCGGACGTTTACCTCCTCGACACCATCGGCGAGCTCGCGTCCCTCTATTCCCACGCGCGGTTGGCGTTCGTGGGCGGGAGCCTCGTGCGAAAGGGCGGCCACAACCCGATCGAGGCCTGGGCCGCGGGCGTTCCCGTCGTCGTGGGACCCCATACCGACAACTTCCGGGAGATCACCGCGAAGGGTGAGAGCCTGGAAATCCTGACAAGGGTGGCCGGCGGGGCGGATCTTGCCCGCGCACTTGCCGCCGAGCTCGCGGACTCGGAAAGGCTCGACCGGCGGGGCGCGGCGGCGCGTCGGTTCGTGTCGGGCAACCGCGGTGCCGCCGAGGCGACCGCCGGAGAGGTCCTCGCGCTCCTCCCCACGGCTCGGTCGAGACGGGGGGCCGCACGATGAGGCCTCGACGCCTGCCCGGCCCGTTCCTCCGCGCCGCGCTTTCGCCGCTCGCCGGGCTGTACGGCGCGGCGCTCGGCGCCCGCGCGCGGATGTACCGTTCCGGCCGTTTCCGGTCCGAGCGCGTCGCCTGTCCCGTCGTGTCGGTGGGGAACCTGACGTTCGGGGGGACGGGAAAAACGCCCTTTGTCGAGTTCCTCGCGCGGCGTCTTCGCTTCGAGGGAAAGCGTCCGGCCATCCTGTCACGCGGCTATGGGCGGCGGTCGCGGGGGCGGGTCGTCGTCTCGGAAGGGAACGGCCCGCTCGTCGGACCGGAGCAGGGGGGAGACGAGCCGGTCGCCATGGCGCGGCGCCTTCCAACCGTGCCCGTCGTCGTCGCCCGGCGGCGCGTCGAGGCCGCGCGGGCCGCAATCGAGCTCGGCGCGGACCTCCTTCTCCTGGACGACGGATACCAGCACCTCGCGCTCGCGCGCGACGTGGACATCCTCCTTCTCGACGCGGCGGACCCGTTCGGTGGCGGCCGCCTGCCCCCCGCGGGCAGCCTCCGCGAGCCCCTTTCGGCGCTCTCGCGCGCCGACGCGTTCGTGTTCACGCGCGTCCGCCGCGGGGCTCCCGCCGCGGAGGCGTTCGAGGAGCTTCGCCGCTGGAACCCGGACGCGCCCGTGTTCACGGCGCGCATACGGGCGGCGGGCCTCTTGGACGAGTCGGGCTCGCCCTTGACTTCCTCGACGCTCACGGGAAGACGCTTCGTAGCGGTGTGCGGCATCGCGCACCCGGACGCGTTCGTTTCCTCGCTCACGGAGCTCGACCTCGTGCCAGACGAAGTTCTCGCCTTCCCCGACCACCACCGCTACGGCCGGCGAGATCTCGAGCGGATCCGCCGCGCCGCAGACCGGACGGGCAGCGCCTGGATCGCGACGACCGAGAAGGACGCCGTGAAACTCGAGGGGAAGACGTCCCTGCCGGTCGTCTCCGTCAAGCTCGAAGTCGAGATCACCGAGGCCGGATTCTTTCAATTCCTCCTTTTCCGTCTGGGGAGCGGGCAGCCGGACGCTCCGCGAACCGCGTCGGCGCCGCGGCCATGAGCGCTCCCCCGCGCGCCGCGCCCGACGCGCGGCCCCTTCCCGAAGCGGCGGTTCCGAGGCGGCCGCGCAAACGACGTCGGTCTCACTTCCGCCATCGGGCGGAGCTCGCGCTTTTCCGTCTGGCGACCGGCGCGCTCCTTCTTCTCCCGCCTCCGGCGGCCCGGCGGGCGGCGGCGTCGGCCGCCCGGCTCGCCCTCGCGATCGGCTCGTCCCGGCGGCGGATTCTCCTCGGGAACTTGACCGCCGCTTTTCCGGAGAAGACACCGGAGGAGATCGAGGACATAGAGCGCCGGTCGATCGAGGGTTTCGCGGCGGGGCTCGTCGACTTCTTGGAGACGGGGCGGCTCTCGGCTGAAGAGGTTCGCTCGCGGGTCTCGATCGCCGGCGAGGAGCACCTCTCTGTCGCGCGCGCGCGCGGCCGGGGAGTCTTTCTTCTCTCGGCCCACTTCGGAAGCTGGGAGATCGCGGCCCTTGCCGCGGGGCTCATGGGCGAGCCGATCGCACTTCTGGTACGGACCCTCGACAACCCGCTGCTCGAGGAAGAGCTCGCCCGGCTGCGCCGGAGGTTCGGCAACCGGCCGATCCCGAAGAAGGAAGCGGCGCGCGAGCTCCTCCGGACGATGGCGCGCAACGAGTCGGTCGCGATCCTCGTCGATCAGAACGTGATTCCTCGCGAGGCGAT
>JBKJVY010000114.1:0-5201 GCA_046717185.1 Thermoanaerobaculia bacterium | reverse complement strand
ATGCGGACGTGCCGCGTTTACCTGCAGCCGACACGGTACGAGGGCTTTGGCGCCGCCATTCTCGAAGCGATGAGCTGCGGCGCGCCCGTGGTGACAAATCCGGTCGGCTCGGTCCCCGAGGTCGTCGGCGACTGCGCCGTCTTTCTGCCGGACGAGCGCCCGGAGACGATCGCGGAGGCCGTAAACGGCCTCTGGGACGATGGACCCCGGCAGGAGGTGCTTGCCCGCCTCGGGAGGGCGAGAGCCGTCGCGGAGTTTTCGTTCGACCGGCGGCGGGAGAGGCTCCGCGGCCTCATCGACGGCCTCCTCCGCAGGTGACGGGGGTCACAGCGCCGAGGCGTGCCCGGCCGCGCGAAAAGGGTTGCGGGGGCCGGCTCGAAAGAGTACGCTCCCGCCACGAATCGGAGACAAATGGCCCCGGCAATGCCCTGCGGAAAATCTGACTTTCCTCCTGGCCGCTCCAGGAGAGCCGCGTCACCCCTCGCTTCAAGATTTCCCACACGGACTCGGACTCTGGCTACGAAACTGGGAGAACTGCGCTCCCTTTTTGCCTTTTAAGGAGGTCCTATGAGATCGGTATCTCGAATCCTCGGGGTCAGCCTCTCGATTCTCCTCGTTGCGGGCGCGCTCTCGGCGCAGGTCCGCGTTCCGGAAGCCAACGCGATTCCGAACTGGTCGGTGCCGCCGACGTGGTCTCCCTCGCAGGCGAGCGGCGGCATCCGGACGATGACCGACATCTCCGACGCGATCCCGTTCGTCGCGATCGCACCCTGCCGGATCGCGGACACGCGCGGCATCAATGGCTTCAGCGGGCAGGCCGCGGGACCGGTGCTGACCTCGTTCGTGACGCGCGTGTTTCAGATCTCGGGCAGCCCGGCAGGAGTTCCCGCCCCTCCGGCTGGCTGCGCGGCCGGATCGATCCCGTCGTCGGCCGACGCCGTATCGATCCAGCTTACGGTCGTCACTCCCTCCGCGGCCGGCAACCTCCTCGCGTGGCCCGGGGGCGCACCGCCGACCGTCTCGGTTCTGAACTGGGACGCGGGCACCGTGGCCCTCGGCAACGGCACGATCGTGCCTCTGAACTCGAGCGGGCAGCTGAGCGTTCAGCTCAATACCGCTCTCGCCGGGGAGGCGACTCACCTTGTCCTCGACGTCAACGGGTATTTCTCCGACGTTCTCAATCTGAGCACCAAGTTCGATCTGAGCGGCAATGACTCTGCCGAGATGATGCGGGTCATCAACGCCAACACCTCCTCGGGCGCCGACGGGATTCGGGCGACCCAGAACAGCGCCGGCCTTGCGTACGGCGTCTACGGACTTCACAACGCGGCGACGGGTGAGGGCTACGGCATCGGCGGCGAGACAGACAGCATCACGCCCGACAGCGCCGGTGTGGTCGGGATCGGGCCGGGCAACGCCATTCTCAGCACGGCGGACCTCTCGAGCGCGGGGGTCCGAGGCGAGGACGGCGGCAGCGAGTTCGGTGTCATCGGGGCCGCCGAGACGCACACAGTGAACACCAGCAATGCCGCCGTTGGCGGCTTCCTCATGAACAACGGCCTGGCCACACAAGCGGCGTCGGGGTTCCTGGGGCGGCGCAGCTGTGTCCTTGTTTTTGGGATTCAGCTCTGCTCGTCTCGGGCCGGCCACTTCATAGGGGACGTATTCGTTACCGGAGATCTCACCGTCAGCGGCACCAAGTCCTTCGTCGAGCCAATGGCGTCGGACCCGACCAAGATGATCAACTACGTTTCCTTGGAGGGTCCCGAAGCGGGCACTTACTTCCGCGGAAAGGGGCGTTTTGTCCGCGGGATGGCGAGCATTGCCGTTCCCGAGCACTTCCGTGAAGTGACCGATCCGGACAGTCTTAGCGTCCAGGTCACACCGATCGGCGACATGGCGACGTACGCCGTCGTGCGCGCCGGACTGGACCAGATCCTCGTCAAGTCCTCGCGCAACGTGGAGTTCTACTACACGGTCAACGGTGTCCGTCGGGCGTACAAGGACCACCAGGTCGTGCAGCCGTCGGCCTTCATTCCCGAATCGGCGAACGCCCGGCTTCGCGAGGGCATGTCGGAGGACCTCCGCCAACGCCTCATCGCGAATGGCCTGTTCAAGGCAGACGGGTCCGTCAACATGGAGACGGCCGAACGCCTCGGGCTCACACGAGGCTGGGCCGAGGCGGCTGAGTTTCGAGAAGCCGAGAACAAGAAGAACAACAACTGACCGAGTCCGGTTGACCGGAGGGCCGCGGCATCCGCCGCGGCCTTTTTTTTTGGCGAAAACCTCGATCCTTCTGGTGCGGCCCCCTCCGACCGGTGTATCCTCCCGGCATTCGGAAGGAAGGGACGACCCCCGGATTGCCATTCACGACACAGGCTCGTCGAGTTCCGCTGGGAGTCCGTTTGGAGGTCTCTCGGCGGCAGCTTCATGAGTTCCAGGCACGCGCGACCAGTACCGGGCCCGGAGAATCCACTCAGGGCCATTTTCTAGGAGGAGCTTTTCGATGAAGAGACTTTTGCCAGCGGTTCTCATTCTCGCGATCGCGTTCGGGGCCGGCGGAACTCTTCTGGCCCAGGTCGCGCCCGCGGACAACATCCCCAACTGGTCGGTTCCGGCGACCTGGTCTCCCACAGGAGCGAGCGGCGGGATCCAGACAATGACCGATGTCACTCCGCCGATGCTTTTCGTCGGTGTTTCGCCCTGCCGCATCGCGGATACCCGTACCGGACAGGGATTCTCCGGCCAGGCGGGACCGGGGCCGCTCGTCTCTTTCACGAACCGAAACTTTCAGATCACCGGCTCCCCTGCTACCCTGCCCGCGCCCCCTGCGGGGGGGGCGCGCGGCACGATCCCGTCCAACGCGGAAGCGGTCTCGCTCCAGTTCACGGTGGTTTTCCCCACGTCTTCGGGAAACCTGGTTGCCTGGCAGGCCGGGGCCACCCAACCCAACGTCTCGGTCATAAACTGGGACGCCGGAACGGTCGCTCTTGGAAGCGGGACGATCGTCCCCCTCAGTGGCGCTGGGCAGCTCACCGTGCGTCTCAATACGGCGGCGGCCGGGCAGGGGGCTGAGCTCGTCATCGACGTCAACGGGTACTTCTCCAACACGCTGGAAACGCCGCAGAACTTCCTCCAGCTGAACAACAATTCGAGCGGCTACACCGCTTTCTTCACGAATGCCTCGACCACTTGCGGAGGAGTTTGCGGGATCTACCAGTCGGTTGCCAGCGGTTGGGCGATCTACGGCACTTCCACCGAGAGCAACGCCGACGTCAACTACGGCGTTTTGGGTGAAGCGAATTCCACAGGGAACGCCACTGCGGGAGTAAGAGGAGTTGCTTTTGGAACGAGCGGGAAGACCGCCGGAGTCTGGGGCCAGAGCCTTAGCTTAACGCCCGAGTCAGCGGGCGTCTTCGGCTTGGGCAGCAGTGGGCTGACCACGACCGGCGCCTGTTGCACCGATCTCGGAGTCCTTGGGGAGTCCCGGCTCGGATACGCGACCGTCGGACTTTCCGAGGCCACGGCCGGGCTCTTTCTCCGATACAACAGTGTCGGCACCGTGCTGGGGTTCTCCTGGATCGCGTCGGACATCGGCGACGACTACGCGTTCTACGCGTCGACGGGAAATTACGGGGGCACTGGCGCGAAGTACTTCGTCGAACCGCATCCGGATGATCCGACCAAGATCATTAAGTATGTTTCCCTGGAAGGGCCCGAGTCGGGGACCTATTTCCGCGGCAAGGGCAAATTCCAGCGGGGTGTGGCCCGAATCAGCGTGCCCGAGGACTTCCGCATCGTCACCGCCAACGAGGGGTTGAGCATCCAGGTCACTCCGATCGGCGAGATGGCGACCGTCGCCGTCCTGAACGTCGGACTGGACGGCATCGTCGTGCGCGGCTCCCGCGACGTCGAGTTCTTCTACACGGTCAACGGCGTTCGGAAGGCGTATGCGGATCACCAGCCGATCGTCGACGCCGAGGACGGCGGCGAGTTCATGCCCTTGACCGCCGACTTCAAGATGCCGGAGTACAGCGCAGAGTTGAAGCGCCGTCTCATCCACAACGGCACGTACAACGCGGATGGAACCCCGAACATGGAAACCGCGCACAAGCTGGGCTGGGATCGCATCTGGCAGGAGAAGGTGAATCGCACTCCTGTGCTGGTTCGGCCGGAATAGCTTCTACTCGCCCAAAAAGGCCGCGGCTCCTGCCGCGGCCTTTTTTTTCTTCAGAACCCGCGAACGGGGACGAGCTTACTCGGAAGCCCGTTCTGCCCGCGGCCTCTCGCGCTCCGCCCAGATGCGGTCCCAGCCGAGGCGGCGCGCGGTGGCCATGTTAACCGCGCCGGCTTGCCGGTAGGTCCCGTTCCGGATCAAGAGCTTCTTCTGCTCCGCGCTCAGGTACGCGGGCATTTTCGCGCCCGCCTTCCCGGGCATGAACTCGGCGCCTCGCTGGATCGGCTTCAAATTCCGGAACGTGCCCCGGACTCCGTTGACCAGGTAGAAGAACTCGACGTTCCTCGAGCCCTGCACGACGATCCGGTCGAGATCGATCCGCTGCACGGCGACAGTCGCCATCTGGCCGATCGGCGTCACCTGGATGCTCAGCCCCTCCGGGGCGGTCACCATCCGAAAGTCCTCGGGCACCTCGATCGTCGCGATGCCGCCGACGAACTTCCCCTTGCCGCGGAAGTAGGTGCCGGCCTCGGGACCTTCGAGCGACGTGTACTTGATGACGAGAGAAGGATCGGTCGGGTGCGGCTCGACGAAGTGCTTCACGCCCGTTGCCCCGATGTCGCCCGACCCGAAGACCGCCCAGGGCGGCCCGCCCGAGTCGCTGCCGAAGCTCACGGCGAGGTGACCCAGCGCGACTTCACCCGTGCCGGTCGGGCTCGTGAGGAGAACTCCGCTCACGCCGACGCCGCCGCCGAAGCCCCCGCTGTTGCGCGAGATTCCGAGCACCCCGATCGCGTCGTTCCCGACGCCCCGCACACCCGCGGTCCAGCATCCTTCCAGGCAGTCCTGGGTGTCTTCGAGCGGGTCGCCGTAGCCATTCACGCCTTTGACTCCGGCTGCGTCAGCGGCCGTGCTCGAGGTCGTGAACTTACCCCCGAAGGTGTGGCCGACGGTTCCGAGCGTCCGGCCCGAGACCGCGGCCGTGCCGTGGCCCGTGCTCGCGGTCTGCGCCAGGATCGCCTGG
>JBKJVY010000113.1:0-2563 GCA_046717185.1 Thermoanaerobaculia bacterium | reverse complement strand
GCCGCTCGGTCGAGGTTTCGGTGACTCCCCCCGGCGTCTCGTAGCGCGTCGCCGCCGGGAGAAGGAGGACCGTGTCCGACGGCTCGACGAGCATCGAGGAGCTGGCGACGATGTCCTGGTGGATCCGGAGCCCCGGGCGCGAGAGCGCCGCGCGGTTCCGGGTGGCGCCGGAGAGCGTCTCCAGGAAGTTGCCGCCGACGATCCAGAAGACGTCGACGTCCCCTCGGGCCGCGGCCTCGACCTGATCGTTCGCGGTCCAGCCGGGCACGCGCGGGACCGGGAAGTCCCACACCTCTTCCCAGCGGGCGAGCGCGTCCTCTCCGGGGCCCGGCGCGCAGCCCACCTCGGCGCCTCCCTGAACACCCGAGTGCCCGCGGATCGGCATCAGTCCGCGATTCGGCGGGCCCGGCAGCCCCCGGGCGAGCCCGACGTTGACGAGAGCCCGGATCGTCTCGACGCCGTGGGCGTGCTGTGTGAGACCCATCGACCAGACGAAGTGGGTGTTCGGCCGCCCCACGAGCAGCCGGGCGAAGTCGCGCATCCGCTCGCGGGTGGTGCCGCTCGCGCGTTCGAGCTCCTCCCAGCTTTGCGCGCGGACCGCGTCGGCCGCGCCCTCGAACCCGGACGTGCGGGTGCGGACGAACTCCTCGTCCACGCCGCCCGGAAGGTCGAGCAGCGCTTTGAGCACGCCGTTTAAAAAAGCGAGGTCCCCTCCCGTGTCGACGTCGAACCAGTCGTCGGCGAGACGGGTCCCGAAGAGCGCGCTCTCGAGGATCGAAGGCACCCAGTACCGCTCGAGCCCCGGCTCGCGGTACGGGTTGACGACGGCGATCTTCGCCCCGTTCGCCTTCGCGTGGTGGAGGTACTTCATCGTGACCGGCTGGTTGTTCGGGACGTTCGACCCGAAGAAAACGATCCAGTCCGCGTGGAGCCAGTCGCGGTACGTCGTCGTCGACGCGCCGTGACCGAGCATTTCTTTCATGGCGACGGTCGAGGCCGCGTGGCAGAGGCGAGCGGCGTTGTCTACGTGGCTCGTTCCGAGAAAACGCGCCGTCTTCTGAGCGGCGTAGTAGGTCTCGTTCGGTATTCCGCGGGACGTTAGGTAGAAGGCGATCCGCTCGGGCGCGGCGGCGCGGAGCCGGGCGGCGGCGAGGTCGAGCGCTTCGTCCCAGGAGATCGTCCGGAAGCCGCGCTCGCCCCGGCGACGCACCATCGGCTCGGGCAGGCGACCCAGTTTGCGCAGTTCGGCTGAGGAAAGCGCGCCGAGCTCGTTCACGTCGGCGAGCCAGGCGGGATCGAGCGCGGGCATCGTGTTCAGCCGCAAGAGCTCGAGCCGGACCATGCAGAGGTGCGTCCCCTCGATCGTCCAGTCGCGCATCCCCGTCGTGCCGAGCGCGCAGCCGTCGCAGACTCCGCGGGTCAGGATCCGCCAGGCAAACGGTATCTCGGCCCGGTTCTCCCAGACGACGCGCGCCATTTCCCGGAAGTGGCGGGGCTTGGTCTCGCCAAGCCCCGTGGGGGAGAGTGAGACCCACGTGTCCCGATTCCAGGCCATCCGAAGGATTCTAGGGTTTCCGCAGGCCGCAGTCGGAGACAGCCCGGTCAGCGGCCCGTTTCTTGGGGCAGGCCTGCCAGCTTGAGCAGGTGTTTGAGAAGTCCCTTCTTGAGGGCCTTGCTGCCGTGGATCGGGACCGAAAGCCGAACGGTGGTTCCCGGCTTGCCGTAAATGTGGTGGCTGTCTTGAACTCTCAGAAGGCTCCAGCCGTTGTTCGCCAGGAGCTTTGCCAGCTCTTTTCCGGACACCGGTGCTAAATCGCGATCTCCAGCACTCTGTCGCGATCGGTCTCTTTCACGGATTCGACATCCACGCTCAAGCAGCCCTCGACCGCTTCGTAGAGATTCTTCAGCAGTTCCTCGAAGGTCTCGCCCTGGGTCGCGCAGCCGGGAATCGCTGGCACCTGCGCCCAAAAGCCGCCTTCCTCCGCCTCATGGATTACGACTTTCACCTTCATACGAGGCATTCTACAAGAGCGTTAGCCGGGCAGTTCCTGCAAGGAGCAGGTGACGGCCCGGCCCTCGCGCCGGCGACCATTCCGGCGACGGGGCCGGGCTCGCAAAGGAATCACGCGCAGCAGGCGGGCGAGGCGGTCGACCTCTCATAGGCGCAGCAGGTCGGCGCGACGACGGGCGTTTCCACGTCCTCCAGGACCGTGTAGACCTCCCACCGGTTGCCGTCGGGGTCGCTCACCCAGAACTTGTCCTGCCGCGCATAGCAGCAGGTCGTGTCCTTCTCGTCGAAGCCCGCGACGCCGCGCTCGGTGACGCGCTCCTTCCACGCGTCCACCTCCCGGGCGGTGCCCACGCGCAGCCCAAGGTGCGAGAGTGAGCCTTTCGGGTCCGGCCGGCGGCCCGTCTCGTTCAGCGCGAGGTGGAGTGTCGGCTCGCTCGTCACGAATTTGACGTAGCCCGGCTTGTCCTTGGCCGGCGGAATGCCGAAGAACGCTGAGTAGAAGTCGCGGGACCGGGCGAGGTCCGAGACGTTCAGGGATAGGTGCAGAGCAGG
>JBKJVY010000112.1:0-6410 GCA_046717185.1 Thermoanaerobaculia bacterium | reverse complement strand
TGTAGCTGCCGGGCGGGAGGAGGCGCGAATAGGTCCCCGCCGCGTTCGTCCCAGTCTCGTACGATGCCCCGCCGACGGCGGTTATCACGACCCGCGCCCCGGGGATCGGCGCACTCGTGCCCGCGTCGGTCACGGTTCCCTGCATCGTCCCGCGCGCGGGCGTCGCGCACGAGGGGAACCGAAACGAACCGATGCGCGTCTGCCAGCAGCGCGGCGAGTTGCCGGTGCAGCCGGGAAGGGACGCCGAGTAGTACTCCGTCGTGAACCAGAAGGTGCATTCGTCGGCCGGGTCGACCGCGAGCATCGCGTAATCTCCCCACCGCGAGGTCGTCGACTCCTGGATTCCGCCGCCGGCCTGCAGCGTCGTCTCCCCCTGCGAGAGGCCGTTCGGAGGGTCGCCGGCGAGCCGTCCCGCGTAGCGAATCGAAGGAAACGTTGCGGAGCTCGAGACGCTGTAGCCGACGGCGATGTCGCCCGAGGCGTCCATCGCCGCGCTCCCCATCCAGCGGTGGTTCGTGTCGGGCGCGAAGCTCGCCTGCTCGTTTACGGCGAAAGAGCCGGACGGGAGCGCCCGTCGGAGCTCGTAGTAGCGGACGCCCGCATGGTGCCCGTTGCTCGAGGTGATCGCCGAGAAGTTCACGTCCACCGAGTGCGTCGTAACGAGCGACTCGTGCCCCCCGAAGTTGCGGTACGCGAGCCGGAACATCAGCCGGTCGGACAGAGAATCGAGACGCCGGCACAGCGCGAACCCGGACCCATCCGGCTGCGGGACGTCGTCCTCGAAGTCCCAGCGAACCCCCTGCGAGCAGTCCGCCGGCCCGCCGTCGCTCGACTCGTTCATGGTCGGATCGAAAGAGGCGACGACGACAGGGCTCTCGGAGCGCTCGGTGAAAGTGGACGCGCCTGGGTTGGTGAAGTCCGCGTGGAAGTTGAACAGCCGCAGCCCGTCCTGCGCGTCGCCGAACTCGGTCGCCGTGAAGTACGCGAACACGTTGGGCGCGCCCGCGGCCGGAGGGGTCAGGCCGTCGAGGTCGGCCGGAAGGAGTCCCCCGATCGAGGGGTCGAGTGCCTCGAGGTCGAAGTAGATGTACGAGGCGGTCGGATCGCCCGCCAGCATCTTCGCCCGTTCGAACGCGAAGACCCCCGCGCCCTGGAAGTTCGGGTTGAACTGGTTGTCGCTCATGTAGTAGGCGTCGGGCCAGACGCCGAACTTCGGGTAGTCGTTGAACTTGCTGTTCGGCATCGGGAAGTCGTACAGGAAGTAGGAGCCCGTGGGGTCGCCCGTGCGCGAGAGCGCGACGCACTGATGCGAGGGAGCCGCATCTGCAAACTGAGTGATCAGCCAGCGGTCGGCGAGCGGGTCGTACAGGACGATCGGATCCCCATCGTCACTCGTCGCGCAGATTCCACCGAGCGGGGCGAACAGCGTACTGATCGGGAGGGGGGCCGTCAGCGCCGTCCCGGTTTTGCTGAAAACCCGGAAGAGAAGGTTGACCGCCTGCACATAGTGGTTCGGACCGACATCCCCCACCGTGTCGGGAGGGACGACGTAGCCGGCGTACACGCCGAAGTTGTCCTGGTTGTTGGTCCCCTCGAAGCTGGCGAGCGGCGCGGGGATCGCCGCGGGCGGCGCGACGGCCTGAACGACCGGGTCTGCAGTGTCGGGCCCCCGCCGGAGCGTGCGCTTTCTCTCCGGCTCGCGCATGACGCGGTCGCCCACGAAGGTCGGAGGTCCGGGGCGCATCGCGCGCACCGGCGCCGATACCGCAAACCGGCCGGCGGCTCGGACGACCGGGACGAGACGCGGCGGCGCGGCCAGCCTCGACGGGGTGCCAGGGGTCTGGCCTCGCGAGCCGACGGCCAGCCCCGACAGCGTCCAGAGGGCTGCGGAGACGCACACGAGGAGCGGTCGAACCCTTGGCCGGGATGACATTTTCGTTCGATTGTACTGCGGGCCGGCAGGAGCCCTCCGCTCCCGAATGAGTTAGTCTCACCATGGAACAAAATCGGTGAAACTCGAAGCGGGTCTTGTCCTCGATCGTCTGATCGAGCTGCGGGTTTTCGGGAGAAAACCGGTCGCCGACGTCCCGCCGTATTCGACGACGGACACGGCGGCGGACGTCGTCGTGCGATACCTCGCCTCCGCGCCCCGGCGATGGATGTGCGTCCAGACCGGAAAGGACTGGACGTTCCACTGGCGGCATCCGCTGGCGGATGTTGACCTCGACTCGACCGCGACTCGCTACGTGAACCTCATCACGGTGACGGCGCCGACGCGTCCGCTCGCGATCTGCCTCGCCGCGCTGAAGCTCGTCGGCCCGATCGGCGGGAAGCACGGAGTCAGCCGCGATCTCCCCCCCGGCAAGGGCGGGCGTTCCCCCTCCTCCCCCGAAAACGCCGGCTGACCTTTCGCGGCGTGCCGATCGGGGGTTCGGAGACACTTCTCCTCTCCCGGCGCGACGTCGCGGAGCTCTTGTCCCTCGAGGAATGCGTCGCGGTGGTCGAGGAAGCTTTCCGCCTGCACGCGCGCGGCGAGACCCTCTCGCCGGCGATCCTCGGAGTTGCCGCGGAGGGCGGCGGCTTTCACGTCAAGGCGGCCGGGTTGCGGCTTCGCGGGCGCGGCTACTTCGCGGCCAAGACGAACGCCAACTTTCCCGGCAACCCCGCGCGGACGGGACGGCCGACGATCCAGGGCATCGTGCTCCTCTTCGACGCGGACAACGGAGCGCCGCTCGCCGCACTCGACTCGATCGAGATCACGCTCCTGCGAACCGCCGCGGCGACCGCGGCCGCCGCGAAGCGCCTCGCGCGCGCCGACTCGCGGGTCGCGACCGTGTGCGGGTGCGGCGAACAGGGGCGCGTCCAGCTCGAGGCGATCGCGCTCGCGCTGCCGCTCGAGCGGGTCCACGTGTACGACAAAGACGGAGCGCGCGCCCGATCCTTCGCGTCCGAGAGCGCGCGGCGCCACTCCTTCGGCGTCGAGGCGGCGGATGACCTCCCGGCCGCGGTGCGCGCGAGCGACGTCATCGTCACGTGCACTCCCGCGCGCGGCGCGCTGTTCGAGGCAGAAGACGTACGGCCGGGAACGTTCCTCGCCGCGGTCGGCGCCGACAGTCACGGCAAGCAGGAGCTCGACCCCCGGATCCTCGCGCGCGCGAAAGTCGTCGTGGACTCGCTCGACCAGTGTGCCGAGATCGGAGAGCTCCAGCACGCACTGGCGGCCGGCCTCTTGTCGCGCGAAGACGTGTACGCTGAGCTCGCGGAGGTCCTGGACGACCGAAAGCCCGGTCGGACCTCCGCCGACGAGATCACCGTGTTCGACAGCACCGGGACTGCGCTCGAAGACGTTGCCGCCGCCGTTGCCGTGTACGAGAAGGCCGTGGCGGCGGGACGCGGAGTTCGGTTCGCGTTCGGCTAGCGGCCGAGGGTCCGGCCCAGGATCCCGATCACGTCGTCGACCATCGAGCCGTCGCGGTTCTGGTCGAGCACGCCGCCGATGAGACCCATGAGGCCGCCCGCGCCACCGGATGCCGGCATCCCCTGCGCATCCGCCTGGGACGTCCTGCGCGCGAGGGTTCCCATGACGAGCGTCGCCACCATCGGCAGCATCCGCTTCAAAAGGTCCGCGCCGAGCCCGGTCTGGACGGCCGCGCGCTTGGCCACCTGACGGCTGACATCCTTGTTCCCGAAGATGTGCGACAGGATCCCGTTTCCGTCCTCGATGGTTTCCGGCAGTTCGAGTGTCGTCGGGTCTTCGACGTACTGCTCGTGCCCTCCGGTCGAAAGAGCGGATAAAAGCCCCTGAAGCCCGTCCGCGCTCTGAGCGTTCCGCTGGAGCCCGACTGCGAGCGCCGGCACGAGAGCCGCCAGCGCGGACCTTGTCTGCTCGGTTTCCAGGCCGAACTGCGATTCGATCTGACGGACCGCGGCTCCGTTCTGCTGACTGAGGATCGTGTCGACGAGGTTCATGACTGGTTCCCTTTCCTTCGATTTGATCCTACAACCCCTTCAAATGCGCATAGAGCGAGTCGTAGAGGAAAGACGCCCGCTCGAGGATCTCGGCATCGTCCTTCCCGACCTCCGTGAATCCCTGACTGATCGCCCAGAGACCGGCGGACTCGGGCGTCGTATCGATCTCTTCCGGAAAGTCGGCTCCGTGGACGATCGCCGCGAGCCGAACGAGTGCGGGGTCGTCCGCCCGGCGTTCCGAGACGAGTTGCTCGAACGAGCACCGCCCCGAAGCGTCCTTGTGGGGGTATCGCGCGCCGGGCGCGTCGAAACCGATCGCGTCAACCCGCTCCTGGATCGCCGCGACCTCCTCCGGCTCCACGAAGTCGATCTCGGCCGCCGGATCGAGAAAACGGCGGATGAGCCAGCCGGTCGCCGTGCGGTTGACGTGGATGCGCTTGCGGGTTACCCATTTCATGGGCTGTCCTTCCGAAAGTGAGAATCCCGGAGATCGTCGAGGAGGTTGGCTCCTCAGGTAGGCTTTGAACCTAATCTCAAAAAGTCTCGATCTTTTCGGAAGGCACGCCGAGGCGCTTGCCTAGGATCTCTAGCGTACGGCGGCGCGGTCTCTTGACCTCCCCACGTTCGATGCGCGCAATTTCCTTCGCTGTAATCCCAAGAAAACCATCTCGCCCGACACCCTTCTGGAGACGCAACCGGCGTAGCGCGGCGCCGAATGATGGATCTTCCGCGAGCTGCCGCTTCTTCGCGCGGCGACGATACTCCTCATCAAATTCGTAAAAAATCGCGTCGGCCGCGACTTCGTACTCTCCGAATGACACTGTGTGTCCAAAGTCTCTAACCTTGAAGGCCGACATATCGAAATCGACTGACCTGCGGCGAGTAAGAAACCAATCGAAGGGTACGATCAAAGGCGTCAGATTTCCCCGATAGAGGATCACCACTTTGGCTTCCTGATCTACGACACCTCCTACGAAGAGATCCTCTCGATTCCGCGAAGCCAGAGCTTCGATCAGCTCATCTTTGGGAAGAAGCCGGACTCCCTTGCCGGCAGTCAACACACGGCGAAATACTGCGTCCAGTAGTCTGCGTCGTGGTTCTTCCACCGGGCGAAGCAACACAAGGTACTGATCACACGTATCCCAATTCCACCGGTACTCGGTCAGGAAACGAAATACGGAGGGATCGGATACGATCCAGTAGGCCCGGCGCTGAGAGCGACCGAGTGCGTTTCGAACATCGGATTCAGAACGCAGTCGCGCTACCGTCGACGTCCCTACAGTCGGCGTCCCGCGTCCCTTCGATTCCACGAGAAAGACCGGGGAGCTCATCGGGATTTGCGGACTGCCCTGACCGGGTTCTTCGGATGCAGGCGGTCCCACTCCTGCTGAAGGCGAGAGAAATTCTGACGGATGTCTTCCAACACAGTCTTCGGCACGTCTCCAGGGGAAGGCTCTCGATCCATGAACTCTTCAGTTCGGAGGTTCAGACGCCATTTCTCGGTTCTGTGAAGAATCGTCACGTGAGGTGGCTCCAGCCGCTCCCTATCTTGGATCTTCACTTGCCAATCCTTTGGCCAAGTCGGAGATGGTGGCAGTTTGAAAGGCAACGTCTCTCCATCGACCCGATTATGTCCCTTTTTAGTGTTCTTGTAAAAAGGGACATTTCTCAAGATCCGCTGTGAGAATGGAAGCGGCGGAAAGCATTACGTTGGCAGCTCAGGAATTTGGCTCCTCAGGTAGGATTTGAACCTACAACCCTCCGGTTAACAGCCGGATGCTCTGCCAGTTGAGCTACTGAGGAAAAGAGCGGCTCGCTAGAAGCAGCCGATCACGATAGCCGACCCCGCCGGGGGTGTCAACGGCCCGTCCGGGTCGCCCTTTCGGCGCCCGAATCCACCCTCCGCCTTCGTCCATAGTTCGGGCGGACACAGGAGGTAACGATGAAGATCGGGGTACTCGGGACGGGAGCGGTCGGCACGACGCTCGCGACCGCGCCTCGGAATGACAATGGGGGCGCCCGCGGAATGCTGCGGAGTTCTCCCGAGCCCTTTCCCTCGCGTTGTCATCCCGAGCCCTTCGGCTTCGCTCAGGGCAGGCTCCGCGAGAGATCTGTGCGTTCCGGAGCCCCAGGTTCCTCGTCGCTTCGCTCCTCGGAATGACAGCCGGGAGGAAGCTTCGCTCCTCGGAGTGACGGGGGAAGTTGTCATCCCGAGCGAAGCGAGGGATCTGGGGCCCAGATTCCTCGTCGCTTCGCTCCTCGGAATGACAGCGGGAGGAAGCTTCGCTCCTCGGAATGACAGCGGGGAAGCGTCGCTTCTCTGACAAGGCCGGCGCGGATCAGTTCGCCGGCTCCCACGCCGCCCACGTCACGAGCCACCGGTCGCCCTCCGCCGGCGCGAGGCGCAGGTCGAACCGGTAAGCGGAGCTCCGCGGCAGGAG